>JBBJJH010000004.1:0-155302 GCA_037623315.1 Halanaerobiaceae bacterium ANBcell28 | reverse complement strand
ATCTACTCCATTATGAGCAACTCCTATTACTTCAAAACCTTCATGATCGTTTAAATACTCCTTTAATAACTGACAAAACTCCCTATTATCATCAACCAATAAAATCTTAACATTTCCTTCCATAAAGAATCAAACTCCCCCTAATAATATTTTTTGTTTTATTACATATTATGTCTAGTATATATTTACTTCTACATATATCACAAAACCCCTTCTTCTTCCATTGATTTTTTCTTACTTTTTCTAATAAAATATCCAAAAAGCTTTTTTCTAGCCAATTTTAACCATAAAATAACATCGGGTTATTTAAGCCCGATGTTATTAAAAAATTCAGTTTCTTGTATCATCCATTCTGCAAATATACCATAACCTCTAGCAGGATCATTAACAAACACATGTGTAACTGCTCCTACAAGTTTATTATTTTGCACAATAGGACTTCCACTCATCCCTTGAATTATGCCTCCAGTAGTCTTTTTTAATTTTGGATCTACAATATTTATTATCATACCTTTTTCACTGGGGCCAGATTGTGGATAAACCCGATCTATATTGATATCAAATTCCTCTATCTGTCCACCTTTTACAACTGTATAAATCTTTGCAGGTCCTCTTTCTACTTCACTAATTGTGGCAATAGGGATGGCTTCTTCAAAAAACGAGTTTCTAGGAAGTTCTAATAATTCGCCATATATTCCAAATTGATTGTTTTTCTTAATATTTCCGATTATATTTTCACTTTGAAAAAAAGTACCTAATTTCTCACCTGGTATTCCTCTTTGTCCAGTATTGATTCCAGAAATATGTGCTTTTATTATTTTACCTTCTCTAACTTCTATCCTGGTTTGACTATTTGTTTCTATAATCTCATGACCAAGTGCTCCATATTCCATATTTATAGGATCAACAAAGGTTAAAGTTCCTACTCCAGCAACACCATCATCAACATAAAGACCAATCATATATATACCGTTCTTGTTTTTTATTGCTTGTACAGTAATCTCATCTATAGTTCCATTTTTTTTCTTAACTAATAAATCTAATGGATTACCTGAATTAGAGACTTTTTGTATTCTTTTAGCTAATTCCATTTTATCATCAACTTGCTGTCCATTAATTTCTAATATCTTATCTCCTACCCTAATACCTGCTTCTTGAGATGGATAATAGCGATGGCCATTAATATCTTCAACATATGACTCACCTACAACCATTACACCTTTACTTCTTAACAATACACCAATAGCCTGTCCACCTGGATATACTTCGATTTCAGGCAATACATTTACTGTTATGGTCTTGATAGGTATTCCAAAAATAGTAAATTTCAATGAAGAGCTTCCAACATTTGTAGCTTCTAGTTTTACCTGACCAGATGATAGCCTTAAGTCTGCGTTTAACAATTCCCCATTAATTGCAATATTAGACGGGTCGTTTCTTGTAGCATATAAATTAAAAGGAAAGTACACTTCTAATATAGATTCATTACCTAGAATCATTGAAAATGAGGTTGGTAAAATATTAATTATAAAAAGATATGAAGAAAAAATAATAAATAAGCATAATAAAAGACCAATCCCGATCTTTTTTTTCAAAAACATCACACTCCTATTTTTCAATACAAATTATTCTATAAAAATCTTTTTCTATAACTCTATATTGAATTGAATAAGAAAACGAAATAAATTTATTATAATCAAAAAAAAGAGGCACCTCTATATATAGAAGATGCCCTCGGGATTAACTCATTATTCAGTTATTTATTGGTAGCTTATTATTCTACTGTAAAATACGTTCTTTATTATACTTTATAGCTTTATTTTTAAATAAAGCTCTTTCATATTTAATCAATCAACGTCAGCAAAAACTACGCTGACGACTTCCGTAATAGTTGATTAGAAAAATAATTATATTAATTCTACTTTTTTTCGCTTATTAAATTCATACATTTCCTCAGCGTGTTTTAATGTTGTATCACTTTCCTCAATACCTCCAAGCATTCTTGCTATTTCTTCCATTCTTTCTTCCTTATTAAGTTTGCTAATTTTTGTACTTGTTCTTTCCTCTCCAACTTCTTTAGAAATAAAGAAATGATTATCTCCCATACTTGCAATTTGAGCTAAATGGGTAATACATAAAACCTGTCTTCTCTTACTAATAATAGCTAATTTTTCAGCCATCATCTGAGCTATTTTTCCTCCTACACCAGCATCTACTTCATCAAATACCAATGTGTCTACTTGATCAAGATGTGCTATTATAGTCTTCAACGCAAGCATTATTCTTGAAAGTTCACCACCTGAAGCAATCTTAGAAAGTGGTTTTAAATCTTCTCCAACATTTGGTGCTATCATAAATTCAATTTTATCAATACCATCTTTACTTGCTTTTTTTTCGCTAAAATTAATCTTAAATATAGTATTCTCCATACCAAGATCACTTAATTCCTGAGAAATCATTTTTTCTAATTCTAAAGCTTTATTATGACGAATTTTCGATAGTTTTTCAGCATTAGCCATATATATATCAAAGAATTTTTCCTTTTCTTTTGTCAAATCCTCAATTTTCTGGTCCTGTATTAAAAAATCATTTAATCTTTCTTCTATTTCTATTTGATATTTTTTGATTTCCTCAACACTTTGCCCATATTTTCTCTGTAATGATGCTATAATTGCTAATCTATTTTCTATTTCACCTAATTTATTTTGGTCAAACTCTAAGTTCTCATGATATGAAGTAATTCTAAATGAAATATCCTCCAATTGATAATAAATATCACAAAACTGATCGTAAAATTCTTTTAATTCATCATCATAGTCCTGAATTTCATTTAGATTTTTCATGAATTTTGTAATGTTTTGCAAAACTGATGATTCATTATAAGCATCTGCTTGAAGTTTATTCTGTATCTCCCCAACACTAGCATAGATTTCTTCCATATTCGCCATCATTTTAAACTGGCGATCTAGATCTTCAATTTCATTATCTTTTAATGCTGCACTTTCTATTTCATTTAATTGAAACTCTAAGAGATCAATAGTTCTTGCTTTTTCAGCTTCATCAATATCTATTTTAGATAATTCTTCGTCTATTTTACTAATTTTCATATAATTTTGACGCACAGTATCAAGTATTCCCAATTCTTCAAATGCTATAAATTCATCTAATAAATTCAATTGAGAATTTGAATCTAACAATCGCTGATGTTCATGTTGCCCATGAATATCCACCAAATACTTACTTATGTCTTTAATCATTCCTGCTGTTGCAAGTTGTCCATTTATCCTATTTCTATTATTTCCATTTCTTCTGATTTCTCTGGATAATAGAAGTAATTGAGGATCTGGCTCTATTCCTACACTATGCAAATAATCATTAATTATATCAATTTTATTTGATTCAAAAGCAGCTTCAATATAAGCTTTTTCTTTCCCTTTTCGTATTAAATCAATTGATGCCCTGGCACCTAATAGTATTTCCAAAGCCCCAATAACTATAGATTTTCCTGCACCAGTTTCTCCTGTTAAAACATTTAACCCTTCGCTAAAATGAATCTCTAATTCATCAATTAAAGCAAAATTTTTAACAATAAGATCAACTAACATAAGTATGAACCTCCTCCAACTTTTAGAAAGCCTATTTATTCTTAATTTTTATTCACTTATATAAATCCTTCTAATCTTTCGTACAATATTTTTGTTTTTTCTTTTGGTTTAATTATTAAGAGTAAAGTATCATCACCAGCTACAGAGCCTATAATTTCATCCCACTCTATATTATCAATTGCTGAACCAAGTCCATTAGCAGTACCTGGTAAGGTATTTAAAACAATAATATTTTCGCTATAATCCATATTTACTACAAAATCTCTGAACATTCTCTTTAGCCAACTATGTATATCTGTTTGTTTACGTTCACTAGGCAATGAATATTTATAAGCACCATATCCATCAGGCACCTTTATTAAGCCTAATTTCTTTATATCTCTAGAGATAGTTGCCTGTGTAACATCAATACCACTACTTCTTAGTCTATCTACCAATTCTTCTTGTGTTCCTACTTCTTCTGATTTAATGATATCTATTATTTTTAAGTGTCGTTTACTTTTCATCATTGATCTCCTTTCAAACTAGACCTACTTTCATTTTTTCATGCAAAATTGAATAAAAGGTCTTCCCTGGAAGTTTAACAACGCACAATTCATTTTTTGCAACATTTATATATATATCATCACCAGGTTTAATAGCATAATCATAAGATCCATCAGCAGTAAAACTCATACTATAGTCACCATCAACCTTTAGTGTTATGTTTTCTTGGTCTGAGATTAACATAGGTCTTATATACAAGTTATGAGGACATATAGGTGTAATAATCATAGTCCTTATGGATGGATTAATAATTGGGCCTCCTGCAGATAATGAATAAGCAGTTGAACCTGTTGGGGTAGCAATTATGATACCGTCTGCTCTATAAGAACTAATAGTTTCATTATTTATAAATAGATTTATTGAAACTAGACGAGCATGTTCACTTCTATGTATAACAAAATCATTAAGGGCAAAATTATGATAAACTACTTTTTTATTATTAATTACTTTAGCTTCTAAAATCATTCTCTTTTCTATATTATAATTCCCAGATTTTAAACTTTCCAATGCTAGCTCAATCTCATCTGTTTCAATTTCTGTTAAAAAACCTAATCTTCCAATATTAATCCCTAATAATGGAATAGAGGTTCCAAAAAAATAATGAGCAGTATGTAAAAAAGTACCATCACCACCAATTACAATTACAATGTCAGCCTTATCTTTTAAATCTCTATAAGAATATCCTTTTTCATAATTCATATATTTAGCAGATTGCTTTTCAATATAAAAAGTCATTTCTCTGCTTATGAGCCATTTTATAACTTTTTCAGCAAGTTTAAAAGCTTTATCTTTTTGTGTATTTATTACTAATGCTATAGCAGGAATAAAATCAACTCCTCTCCAAGCTATTATGAGCTTCTTCAACTAGATTCTTCACATAATCACTTATATCATGATTGTTTGAATGACCATAAAGAGTTATAAAGTCTTCATCATGGTCTAAAGCTTTTTTTAGATGAACTAAAAACTCAATATTTTTACTATTTGCACCCATTATAGGAGAAAAATTAAGTCCAAGTACTTTCAAATTAATTTCTTTAAAAAAATCCATAAGTTCCAGAATCACATCCATATGGACATTCTTATCCCTAACTAGACCATTTTTACCTACTCTATCAGGCCCAGCTTCAAACTGGGGCTTAATAAGAGCTATTATATCTCCATCATCATCTAAAAATTTTAATGCAGCTGGAATTATTAATCTCAAAGAAATAAAGGAAACATCAGTAACTATGACAGGAACCTCAACTGCTAATTGTTCTTTACTTAAGTAACGAAAATTAGTTCTTTCAATTACTTCCACCCGTTTATCCTGTCTTAGTTTCCAGGCTAATTGTCCATACCCTACATCAATCGCATATACTTTAGATGCTCCGTTTTGTAATAAACAATCAGTAAAACCTCCTGTGGAAGCTCCAATATCAATTGCTTCTTTATTCTCAGGATTGAGAGCAAAAACTTTTAAAGCCTTCTCTAATTTCAAACCTCCCCTACTTACGTAAGGGCTTATTTCTCCTTTTAGGCCAATCTTAACATCTGTTTTTACTTGAGTTCCTGCCTTATCTACTAATTGACCATCTACGATTATCATCCCGGCCATTATTGCTCTTTTAGCTTGGCTTCGGTTTTCAAAAAATCCTCTTTCAACTACTAATGAATCTAAGCGTTTTTTCGAGGCCATTTTGATACTTCCGCCTTTCTACTCATTAATTCTAACGCCTCTTGAAATATGCCACTGCTATCTAAGTTATAGATAGATCGCATTTTACTTTGAGAACCATGTTCTACAAACACATCAGGAATTCCTATCCTTTTAAAGTTTAAATCATTAATACAATTATCACTCAAAAGTTCTAGTACAGCACTACCTAATCCACCCATTAAGGCTTGTTCTTCTACAACTATTATATTAGAAATTTCATTTACCTTTTCTAGAATTAATTCTTTGTCTAATGGTTTAATAAATCTTATATCAATAACTGTTGCTTCTATACCCTGTTTACTTAAAAGATTAGCAGCTTCTAAAGACGGATATACAGTTGAGCCAACTGCAATAATCAATAAATCTTTACCATCCCTTAATTGCTCTGCTTTACCTAATGCTAAGTTCTTAAGATTAGTATCCATATCAACACCAATTATCTCACCTCTAGGATACCTTATTGCAGCAGGACTATTTAAATTTACTGCTGTATATAACATATGTTGTAATAGATTCTCATCCCGAGGAGCCATTATTGTCATATTAGGTACAATTCTTAAAAACGAAAGATCATAAGTTCCTTGATGTGTTTCACCATCACTTCCTACCAATCCACTCCGATCTATTGCTATAGTAACAGGTAGATTTGGAATACATAGATCATGAATTACTTGATCATATGCTCTTTGTAAGAAGGATGAGTATAAAGCAACTACAGGTTTTTTACCACCTTTTGCTAATCCACTTGCTAAAGTAACTGCATGTTGTTCTGCTATACCAACATCAAAAAATCTTTCTTGATACTGATCTCGAAATATATCCAAACCAGTTCCCACTGGCATTGCTGCAGTAATTCCAAGTAAATCTTCATCATCTTTTGCAATTTTATTCATTGTCTTGCCAAAGATTTGGCTATATGTTAATTTTTTCTTTTCGGCTTTACTTTCTCCATTAGCTATTTGAAATGGACTTACACCGTGAAATTTAGAAGGTTGATTTTCTGCAGGTTTATATCCTTTACCTTTCTTTGTATTAACATGGATTAAAACTGGTCCTTCTACTAAATCAGCTTTTTTAAAATTATTTATTAATTCATCAGTGTTATGACCATTTAGTGGTCCAATATAAGTAAATCCCATTTCCTCAAAAAGTATCCCTGAAAGAAACATATATTTAAGACCATCTTTAATTCGTTCTACACTATTTGATACTGTTGATCCAATTTTAGGTAT
The DNA here is from genome assembly GCA_037623315.1 of Halanaerobiaceae bacterium ANBcell28. Classification (GTDB taxonomy): domain Bacteria; phylum Bacillota; class Halanaerobiia; order Halanaerobiales; family DTU029; genus JBBJJH01. The sequence goes on along the minus strand of JBBJJH010000004.1, from coordinate 148,217 downwards.
TTTACTGATTATAAATTCAAGATCTTCTTTCATTTTATGTACCCGAGGATCTATCCTAATATTTGATAGATAATGAGATAAAGCACCAACATTTGGAGCTATAGACATACCGTTATCATTAAGGATTACAGTTAGATTAGTACCTAGATGACCTGCATGATTTAAAGCTTCAAAAGCCATACCTGCAGTTAAAGCACCATCACCAATTACCGCATAAATACGGTCATTTCTTTTTTTCAAATCTCTAGCTAGTGCAAGACCTAATGCCGCAGAAATCGAAGTACTACTATGACCTGTTTCTATAATATCATGAATACTTTCTTGACTTTTAGGATATCCGCTTAAACCTTTGTACTGTCTAATTGTATCAAACTGTTCCCTACGTCCAGTTAGTATTTTATGGGGATATGATTGGTGTCCCACATCCCATATAATTTTATCTTTAGGGCTGTTTAAATGGTAATGCATTGCAATAGTTAACTCTACGACACCTAGGTTTGATGCTAGATGTCCTCCTGTATCTGACACTGTATAAATTATAAAATTTCTTAATTCTTCTGCTAATATGTTCAACTGATCAATATTTAAAGATTTTAAATCTCCTGGAGAATTGATTTTATCCAATAAACTTCCCATTATTTTTCACCTCGTAAGTTTGAACCGATTGTTCTAGCGATATATTGAAAACTTGCCAATATTCTTCCAACAAAAAATATAATCTCGTCTGCTTTCCTAATTCCGTATGTCTTAAAAAAAGCTTTGCCTCCTACTGTTAATGCAGATACCATAGCAATAATGAGCAAATTAATTACTGTTTGTGAACCACCCCAGGAATTAACTATCCTTAAAACAATAACAATTCCAATAGCGCCACTCACGGTTCCACAAATATCGCCAACTATATCACACATCAAACTAGCTACCCTCTCAGAATGGTTTAATAAAAAGAGTGTATTACTAGCTCCAAAAACTTTTTTAGCTGCCTTAGCATTAAAAGTTTCTCTTTTAGCCACTGTAGCAGCTACACCCACCATATCAGATATTATTCCTACAAAAATCACTATTAGTAAAATTAAAACAGCAGGTAATAGAGCAACATATTCTACAGTTGTCTGTGAAATTAGTGTAACCAAAATAGCAATTAAAAATGTAATGAGAGTAATAAGTAAACTAGCTTTAAGATTTTTTATTAATATAAAAATCACCCTTATTTGTAAGATTACAATTTATTAAATTTGGATAAACTATTATTAAAATAATCTTAGTTTATGGATGGTATATAACAGATAAACGCTGCGGCTTAGGTCCAGTAGGTTTTCCCCCGAAATAACCAGTTGTTACCAGACTGGCGGTTTCCCTTTAATACTTCGGCTGTCGGTCACCCTTAACAGAACTGAATCACCACTCAGACCGCACTTTAATCCCTGTTATATTAGACAATGTCAGCAGTCTAGAAGTTTTCCTTAACAATACTATTCTATTTTCTAGCTTCTTTTGCAATAATGGTTTCCAATAAATAAGAATATAACACATCTGGATCCTAGATGTTTTATATACAATTACTGTCCCCCACTATCACTCAAAGCAGGCTACACTGCACCCATCTTTCAACAGATACAGGTTCACTGAACTTTTCCATTAAAGCTCAGACCTCCACGGGAAAGGGGTCTACGCCCACATGCCATTGTGGATCGCCCCTAACCCTTAACTCCCAGCAAAAGCCCCCGACTGGGCGTCAGCAGCAAATACCAGGAACTTCATCGATGTGCCCTCAACGGATTTTTAGGCCCGTCTTCAAAAATAGTGTATTGACTAGAATACTGCACCATCCATAAACACCAAATAATATATATATATTATAACACATATAATATAAGTTTCAATTATGATTGTCTACTAAGAATAAAATCAATTAAATCTTTTAAATCTTGTGACTCGCTGTCAAATATGTCTATTGCTTCTTTAGCTAATTCAGCATTTTTTCTTGCCTCTTTTTTAGCACCTTCTAATCCCAACAATTTAGGATAAGTTGATTTATCTAACTTTTCATCACTACCAGTCTTCTTTCCTAATTTTTCTTCATTGCCAATAACGTCTAGTATATCATCTGTAATCTGAAATGTCAGCCCTAAATTCTCGGCATATATTTCCAATGCTTCTATTTCTTTTTTACTTGTTTCTCCACAATATGCAGCAGCTAAAATAGATGTTCTAAATAATGCACCAGTTTTAGCTCTGTGTATTGCTTTCATTTCTTCTAAGCTTATTGCTTTATTTTCTGCCTCTAAATCAAGAACCTGTCCTCCTACCATTCCTTCAATTCCAGCACCTTCACTTACTAATTCAATTATTTTAATGATTTTATCAGCAGCCAAAGGCAGTTTACTTAAAACATTGAAAGCATATGTTAGTAGGCCATCACCAGCCAAAATAGCTATCCCTGGGCCATAAACTCGATGGTTAGTTTCTTTCCCCCTCCTATACTTGTCATCATCCATACTGGGCAAATCATCATGAATCAGTGAATAAGTATGAATCATTTCAATTGCTGCTCCAAGCTGTAAAGCACTTTCCATATTAGCATCCAACATTTCTGCAACCATTCTAGTTAATATAGGTCTTAGTCTTTTTCCTCCTGAAAAAAGAGTATATTTCATTGAGGAAATAAGTGTTTTGGCAATATATTCCTCTTCATCTTTAAATAAACTTTCTAATACTTCATCAGCTTCCAATGCATAAGCTTTTAATTTTTTTTTGATATCTTTCAATCTTTCTCCTCCTTATCTTCAAAGGGGATAGTTTCAGAATAACTACCATCCTCACTTACCACCATTTCTATCTTTTTTTCTGCTTTATTAAGTTCTTGATTACAGTATTTAATAAGCTTAATTCCTTCTGTAAACTTATCTAATGATTTATCTAAAGCTAAACCACCATCTTCTAGTTCTTCTACTATTTTTTCTAAATCCTCTACAGCTTTTTCAAATTTCATTTCCGAATCAGCCATTTTCAACCTCCTCCACATCTATTACTTTGCTATATATTTTACCATTAGTCAATTTAGTTTCTAGAAGATCACCAATATTAACATTTTTTATATCAGTAATTGTTTTATTATTTTTTATACTTATAGAATAACCTCGAGCCAATGTCTTTAAGGGGTTCAAACTCTCCATTCTCGCTGCTAAGATTCTAAGCTTTTCATTGGATTCCTTATATATTTTATCCATTTGCCATTCTATTCTCCTACTAAGATCATCAATTCTTTGAATCTTTTTTGCCAGTAATTCTTCTGGGTTCATAAGTACTCTTTTATGGCTTAGATTAACTAGCTTCTTTTTTCTATCCTCTATTTTATATTGAATATTATTAATTATTCTATTGTAAAGATTATCTAGATATTTTTCCAATTCATTGCGTGAAGAAATTGCTAATTCTGCAGCTGCAGACGGGGTTGCAGCTCTTAGATCTGCTACAAAATCAACAATAGTAAAATCTGTTTCATGACCTACACCACTAATTATAGGTATAGAAGAATTATAGACTGCTCTAGCTAAATTTTCTTCGTTAAAAGGCCATAAATCTTCTATTGAGCCTCCCCCTCTACTTATAATTATAAGGTCTATATCATTACGCTTATTCAAATAATCAATAGCTTGTACTAATTGTGCGCTTGCATTTTCCCCCTGTACCAATGAAGGAACAATTAACGCAGAAACATTATCAAATCTCCTTTTGACAACAGAAATGATATCTCTGATAGCAGCACCAGTAGGCGAGGTTATAATCCCTATTTTTTTAGGCAAAACAGGAATCTTTTTTTTATGCCTTTCATCAAATAAGCCTTCCTTTTCTAACTTCATTTTCAATTGTTCATAAGCCAGATATAAAGCCCCTTTACCAGCTGGTTCAAGTTGATCGATATATAATTGATATGTACCCCTTGGCTCATATATACTTATATAACCATGGGCGATTACTTTCATTCCATTTTCTACTTCATATTTTAAGCGACTATTATGACCTCTAAACATAATAGATGAAATACATGAATTCTCATCTTTTAATGTAAAATACATATGTCCTGAACCATGATGATGAAAATTAGAAATTTCACCTGTAAGCCAAAAATCACTCAATATTGTATCATTAGTCAATAGTCTCTTTATATATTTAGTTATATCTGTAATTGTAAAAATGTTTTTCTCCATTAACAAACCCCATTCTGGTGAACTTTGGAATTATACACCATGGTGTCTCCTTGCTTTTACAGTATTCTCCATCAACATAGCTATAGTCATAGGTCCTACTCCACCAGGAACTGGTGTAATATAAGAAGCTTTTTTGCTAACTTCATCAAAATCAACATCACCTATCAACTTTTTGCCTACACGATTTATTCCTACATCTATTACTACAGAGTCCGTTTTAATCATATCCCCTTTAATAAATTCTGCTCTACCTACAGCAGCAATTATAATATCTGCATCTAATGTTTCTTTGGCTAAATTACTGGTTCTAGAGTGACAAATAGTTACAGTAGCATTTTTTTCTAACAATAAATGAGCTATTGGTTTACCTACAATATTACTTCTACCTACTACTACGGCTTTTTTTCCTTCTATTTCTATTCCCTCTCTATCCAACAATTCAATAATGCCTTTAGGTGTACATGCTTCAAAAAACAATTTTTCTTTTTGTCCACTAAATAATCTGCCAGTATTAATTGGATGGAAACCATCAACATCTTTACTAGGATCAATTGCTTCAATAATTGCTCCTTCATCTATTTGATTAGGTAATGGTAATTGTACTAATATACCATCCACCTTATTATCTTTGTTCAATTTGTCTATCACTTCTAATAATTCTTCCTGAGTAGTATCTTTACTTTTTTTGATTATATTAGATCTAATACCTATTTCATTAGCAGCTCGTTCTTTGTATTTAACATATGTTTCTGATGCAGGATCATCCCCAACTAATACAACAGTTAAACCTGGAACTCTCCCTTCTTTTTCAAGCTCATTTACTTCTTTTTTTAAATCTTTTCTAATTTGTACTGCAATTCCTTTGCCATCAATTATCTTTGACAAACTTATCTCCCCCCATAATATATATTAAACTAAGCCAATTTCTCTCTCCCTATTAGTCTCTTTTAATTATTCTTGAAGCTAATCAAAAATCCTGCAAAAAAATACAAATTATTGATATAATCTAAAATTAACAAGGAGGGCTTGGCTCATCATTTGGAATAAGACTTATCAAGCCTTCATCCTTTAGTATCTGTGTAACTTCAGCCATGCTGTCGCGTTTTTCCTCTGGAAGTTCATCAATAAAATTCGCTATCTCTTCACGAGGAACATTATTCACATATTTAATTCCACCATACCTCATTGTTTTTACACGTTGTTTTATTTGATCATCCAAAATTAACATCTCCTTTCTAAGAGCTATATATATTATATCCACTTAAAGTTAATTTGAATTATTTATTTTAAAGATTATTTTAATAAATATTATTACAAGTTTCGGAGTTGAATTTATAAAATTTAAATTTAAGCTTAGCCATTTGCTGAATGAGCGTTCAAAAAAGCTCCAAAGCAAAATCACCTTTATATATATTTTTTTATTTAGGACTTGGTATATTATTCTTTAATTTGAATATATATGAATAAAATAAAGGACTTTCATAATATTTACTGAATATAAGTTATTAAGACTTTTTTGAATTATATAAAAAAAAGGGGGGTGTTTTTTTATTAATTGGTATATTAAAGTAATTAAAAATTATGCTGAATTTAGTGGTCGAGCTCGAAGAACAGAATACTGGATGTTTTTTCTATTCGATATGATATTCACTTTTATCGCCTCAATTTTAGATACAATTGTTTTTGGAGCTCCTTCTGTATTTTTATTTCTCTATACATTATTTACTATTATACCTTTTTTAGCTGTTACAGTAAGACGACTTCATGATACAAATAGAAGTGGTTGGTACTATTTTGTTCAGTTAATACCTTTTATTGGGGTTATCTGGTACCTGATATTGTTATGTCTAGAAGGAACTAATGGTCCAAATAGTTATGGAGAAGATCCTAAAAACCAAGAAATGTATTATAGTGCTTAAAATCCATTGATGACTTGCAAAAATCACTTACATATTAAATCCCCTCCTAAAGATAAGGAGGGGATTTTCTTTGAAAAATTATAAATCGCTATCAATTGTTAATAAATATCTCATCAACAATGACGCATCTTGAGAATTTATTACACCATCTCCATTTATATCAGCAGCCTCTTTTATAATCATATCATCTGGAACAATAGTTAAAATATACCTTGATAATAAAACATAATCTAATAAATCTATTACTCCATTTCCATCTACATCTCCAATTATTATTTCTGGGATAGGTTCTTCTGATAAAGGCTCTCCATAAACTATTCCTCTACCAGCAGTACTCATATATACGCGGCCAAACACATTCATATCACCAATTACAAATTCACCATTAGCTAGACCACCATATTCATGATCATCATCATTTACACGTACCCAGGAATTTCCTTGATCTATGGATCTAAAGACACCTAGTACACCATCAATCTCAGCATATGCAAATATAGTCGGGTAATTAGACCCTTCAGCTGCTTTACCAAATCCAACTGCTTCAGTATATCCTACACCTGGTACAGGAGTAAATGTTTCTCCTCCATCATATGAACGCATAAGAGCACCTTCTCTAGTACCATCTGTTGTAGTTGTAGCAAGAGGCACCCAAATGTGACCCTCAACTTCAGGCACTGTTCTTGCTTTATAGAAGCGACTATTGCCAACGTATGATGCCTGAGTGAAGGATTGACCTTTATCTGTACTAAGATATAGATATCCATCATCTCTATTAAAGATATAGAATACGTTTGGATTTACCCAATCTGCCACAGGGCGACTATTAAAGTCAATTCCTTCAACTTCTGTCCAAGTAGTATTTAGACGACGATACATAGTTTTTCCAGATGAAGGCATCCACAATGTAACTTCTCCATCTGCCGATAAAGCAACACTACCTCCATACAAATCTTCCGGAGGATTTGATGTATATGTTTCAACTGTCCAGGTCTTACCATTATCTTCAGAATATTGAACAGGTCCAATTGGAATTTCTGTATATTGAGTACTAACACTTCTAGTTCTAGCTACTTTTGCTAATATACCAGCTTGAGGAGCATATACAATATCAGTGGTATTTCCTAAATGAAATTCTGCTCCTGCAGCACTTGTAGTATGTCTACCATATGGAGAAAATTCTGTGACATCCTCATGGACAAAGCCATCATAATCTAAAATTACTGATACCATGGGGCCGTCTGGAATACTTACTAATTCTTGAGGTACTGTTTCCTCTATACCGTGACCAGCAAACTTCCATACAGTTTCTTGTGTATACGAAAACTCAGGTTGACCCCAATCATTATAATCAGAAGTCTCATAATTAAAGATATCTTCAGTCATATATACACCATTACCTGAGGTTACAAAAACACGGCTAGGATTGTTGGGATCCATTTGTACACTTCCTATCCAGTGAATAGTATTTCCCACTATCCATGGTACACCATTTTCATCCATTTGTTCAACATGTGGCTCCATTCCTCCATCAAGCCAATAGTATTCAAATGATGGTATCCATGTTTCTCCTCCATCTTCTGTTACATATATATTGTCTCCCCATCTATCTTCCCATTGACCATCAATAAGCCAAAACTGAGGGCCACGATAACTGGCAATTGAAGAAACTACCATACGATCAGGGTTGTTGGGATCAATAGAAATACCACTATAACAGCCTAGATATGTTGAAGGATCAGCATAATCTTCTCCATCAGGATTTATAAAATTCTGAGGTGATATATCTGTCCAAGTCTCTGTAGCAAGTTCATACTTAAATACTGCACCTCTATTATACCAATCATTAATTGGTCCCCAACCTTCATCCCACTGCATTGTATGTGGTCCTGCACCATCACCAAATGTTATATATATAGCTGATCCATCTGGTCGAATTGCTATACGCTGAGGCATTATACGTTCAGCATACATTGGAACAGGTCTATTCGGAAGCAATGACCAAGTTTCACCAGCATCTTCACTATAAAAAACATTATCATGATCTTCTAATACGCCTACATAAATCCTTGATGTCATATTGTCACCAATAGTACTTTGATCAAATTCTACAAAAGATATACCGGCACCATTCCAAGTAGTTTCTATAGGGAATGATTCTACTTGTGACCAATTATCACCATTATCTGTAGACTTCCATAATCCTTTATTCCTGGTACCATAATAAATAATATTAGAATCTGCAGGATCAACTGCTAAAGCTTCTCCAGTACCTCTTCCCATTCCATTACCATGAACATTAAATTTCTTTACATCATCATCCCACAGATATATAATATCCCAAGTCTCACCATAGTCGTTTGATCTTAAAAAAGCAGACCTACCAATACCGTCATTGGCCTGATTCCAATATACTGTACCTGCCATCATATATACTGTTCCTTTTTGATTTGGATCAACTGCTATAGCTTCTATACCAAGCAAACCACGTTGATTGGAATCAACCCAGTCCATAAGAGCTATCCATGACTGTGTGCTTTCATCCCATCTATAAGCTCCACCTACATCTGTACGAGCATAAAATATGTCAGCGTCATTTGGGTCTGATATTATTGCAGAAACAAAACCACCACCACCTATGGCTACATTATTCCATTCATACGGTACTGTGTCTACAGCTTGTACAGAAAATACTGAATAGAAAATAAAAAATAAGCTTATCAAAAATAATATTTTTTTTCTAAACATTTTAAATCCCCCAATATAATATGATATATTTTAAGACAATAATTCTTCATTATAGTCTATACAAGTTTGTAAATTTGAACTACATAACACCCCCCCTTTTGATAATTTAGTAATAGGTAAACGTCTAATTGATAGCTACAGAACTTTTTACTTAAGGGGGTTTCGTAAAATAGAATACTTGTAGTAGGCATACATTAAATAGATAAGCAACTTTTAAAAGCCATACCATTTTCCCTTATGTATTGTGATTGATATAAAAAATATCCTTATAATATAATAATAGCATATTATGTATAAATATGCTAGCGCGAATGAAATATTTTTATAATAGCAATTTAAGAACTCATCGAAATTATTGAAAATACTAAAACGAAACCGCTTAGATTAGATCTTAAAAAAACAATGTCTCATTTAAATATATGATGAAACATTGCAAGACCAGCCCTAATATCTATTCGCTTATTTCTAATATTACTCTTCCAAATACATATCTAATAAGGAATGTTAATATTGGAACTAATGTATATATAATAAAGCGATAATTAATTTTTAAAATATTTATAAGAAAAAAAGCTGCAATAAGTATAGATACAATACTTAAAAAAGTAATGAGTATAGTTGTACTAATATCTTCCAATCTATAGTGCCCTAATATTATACCCCATAGAGCCTCAAATAAAAAATAACTTATCAGTGGAATACTAATATCCCAAATTGGAGTAAAATTATAATTAATAATAACAACCGAGCCTATCACTAAAGCAAAGAGCATAGCTAAAATATCTTTGCCCATATCAATCACCTCCTAACTACTACCAGTTTTTCATATTAAGACCATCACTTACATAATTATATGCTATCATATTTTGTTTTATTATTCCAGTATTTTTCTCTATTTAACTTAAGGTCCCCATACATGGCTTAATACTTTTTGTCCAAGAGTTTAAGGTGGCTTTATACATCATCGGTCACTATCCTTGTAATAATACCATATAAATAGCCCCACTATTTTATAGTAAATAGTAGGGCCTTTTTGACTTAATTTATCTCATAGTAACATCTACTCCCATATTCCTTAAAATACTTATCTGTTCACTATTAACATATTCTTCAGAAACAAGAAGATGTTCTAAATTATCTAAATCTAACAATGGCGATAAATCACTTATAGGATTAGCTCCTATAATCAATATTTTTAAATTATTTAAATTGGATAAACTTTCAATATTACTAACACGATTATGTCCTAGTTGTAAGTTTGTTAACTTATCCAGAGATGATAACGAACTTACATCATTAATTCTATTAACACTAATATCTAAGTCTTCTAAATTACTCAAATTACTTAATGGTATTATATTTCTTATCTCATTGTTAGCAAGATTTAAATTTCTTAAATTATTTAAACTTAGCAAAGGAATAATATCTTCTATTTCATTACGTGAAAGATTCAATGTTTCTAAGTTAACTAGATGTTCAATTCCATCAAGATATTTAATATTTCTTCCCATTGCATATAATCGTTCAATGGATTTTAAATCTTTTGTAGTAATCTCCCCAGATATCATGTTTAATTCTTGCCTAATGACCTGCTCTAAATTTTCATCCGAAAATGTAACTGGAATTGCTTCTTCTTCCGTACATGCAACAAAAGTAGCAAGAAGAAATATTAATGATATCATTAAAAAAGTTTTTTTCATCTTATCCCTCCTAATAACTTCAATTATTAGAGACTGTGTAATGTCATAAACAATTACACAGTCTAATTATTTTATTCTTGTTTAAAAATATATTATTTCAATAATATATTTAATAGATCTTTAGTAGCATCACTTACTAGTCATCACCATAGGTATATGCAACAATAAGATAGCATTAGCATCTCTTTCTTCTAATACCTGTGCATATGTTCTGTTTTCATCAATATATTTATTGTGATTTTAATTTAATATAAACTTAAATATCACAAAAATATCTTTCTTTAATAAATTGAATTAGTTCAATAGATCTAAAATATTTAAACCATACTTTCTCATGTGAATTCCATATTCTTTTTTTTATATCTAATTCATTTGAAAGTTTATTAAATTCAATTTTAATTTCTTCTTTTAACTGATTAACAATTTTATTATCAATCAAGTTAATAATCATATCATCGGGATTAATCCCAATCATATTACAATATTTTGAATCTAGCATTAAAATATAAGAATACGTGGAGTACTCTTCTATAATACCTGTTTCTACTAATTCCCTATGTCGTTTTTGTGTAAAATAAATTGAATTGTCTTTTAGCTTAAATTCTCCTATAGAATCTTCTGCTTTTCTTTTTTTCATACATTCATTCTGTTTAACAAGAAAAGACATTGCAGCTTTTCTTTTTTTGTTATCTTTAAGTATATTATCAGGTATCCATAATAAACCATACTTTTCCTGGCAATTATTTTTTATTTCTGAAAGTTTTACTTCATTTCCTAATGCTTCTTTCACACTTTTACACAATTTATAATTTCCTATAAGCATGGGATATAAAAAAGCAAATTGCTTTCCTAATAATGGATATACTTTAGGATAAGGAGCAAGTCTATTTATTATGTTCAACATTGTATATTCGTTCTCTGGAGGACATTCGTTAATATATTTTAAATACTGTGCGTCAGTTAATTTACTTACTCTAATTGCTTCCTCCATGTTTCTTACTGATATATAAGCAGATATCCCCTTTTCTAGTAATAATATTTTTAATTTATCTAAAAGTAAATTATATACCCATTTATATATATAATTAATGTCCTTAATTGAATTAATCTGAAGTCTAATTTCATATATACTTGGTTTGATTTTGATACTACTCCATTTTAAACTTTGACTCATGCTTTCATATGATAATCGTTTTCTTTCATCACTATTATTTTTACATGTATATCCATTTGTTAAAGACCATCGATTATTAGTTGGAGACATTGTTAATAAACTTTGAGCATCAGTTATATTAATACTACCACGATCAAATTTAATAGATTCAAATTCATAATTAATTTTTAATTCATTTAGTTTTCTTTTTTTTACCCACTCAATTATTTTATTTATGTCATTTGTATTCTTATATTTTTTTGTTCCCATAGACCATATCTTAGCTTTAACTTTTCTATCTATATCCTTAAATACTACATCTGGAAATTCTAATAAAGTAAATACTTTTTCATTTTGTGACATAGTTAAAAACTGTATATATAAGATAAATCTTTCTTTGCCCATAATATTTACCCTTTCTCTTGCCAGATTTGAAAAAGAATATTAAAAGCCATAACTTAGGTATACATCGCAAGTTGAACTCGAGCACTTATTATTTTATAGTCAGTACAGAGCCAGTTACACCTGTACCAATTAATGCCATAATATGAGCATTTTCATCAAGTAAACTAAAAGCAGGGTCTATACTTTCCATAATTTTATCAGGTTATTTCTATCCGCCGAAGCTAGGTATTTACCACAATAAGAAAATTTAATTCTATTTATAGAAACATTATGTGCTTTTTTAATTGAAACATATTTATTACTATCAATATTCCATAACTTTATTGTACCAAGACTCATTCCTGTGATTAGTTGGTTTTTTTGAGGATGAAAACTCATACTTTCTATAACTTCAATTCTAAAAAACCTTGGTGATAACAATTTCTTTAAACTTCCAGTATTAGAATCCCAGATTTTTATTTTTTTAGTAGAAGGAGAAGTGGCAATAAACTGTCCATTAGATGACACTGTACTTTTACCATTACTTACTTGAGCTATTATTTTCTTTTTTTTCCAGTCCCAAATACTAATTAAGTCAGCCCCTTGTGCTGCAGAATAGACTAATCTTTTATTAATCCAACCAACTGAAAAAATGGGGCCTTCTTGTTGCAAAAGCGGAATAGCAACTCCTTTTTCATATAACGGAATAATGTATATTTTTTTATCTTGACAACCTATTACAATATATCTTCCGCTTTTAAGAAAATCTGCACAAATAATATACTTATTTGTTATACTTCCTTTTATGTATTCTTTTTTTGTTCCAAATATAGATATTTCATCATGCTTTTCCATAGTATAACTATCCCAAATATGTATTAAATTATCATCGGTTAATATTAAAATTTTACCATCCCGACTATATTTTAATGCCTTAATGGGAATAGATAGATTTAGTTTATTCATCTCTTTATTGTTAATTATATCATATATAATTAACGTTCCATCGTGACTTCCTGTCACAATATATGAGCTTGTTTCAGAAAAATCTATTCCCGATATATATTGTGAATGTCCTAATATTATCCCATATTCTTCTATAATAATCACTCCATTCTTTATTGTAGTTCTATCCTCCCTGAAATAGGAGGACAGAACTAACTATAGATATTATACTCTTTAAATAAGCAAACAATCATCAAAAAACAATTAATAAGAATAGATTCTATAAACCTGGTAAGTTTAAAATTCTTTCATAGGCCCGTAATAATTCATTTATTACTTTTGGCATTTCCATCATTACAAAATTCTTTCCAAAAGGAAATGATTCTTTTATTGAATTAGTAATTAACTGATGTACACTAGCTGGTATTCGTACAGTAGCATGTTCTATTGGAATTCCTAAATGTTTACATATATACTTGGAAATAATGTGATGGTCATGATATCTACCTACTAATTTAGGATATCGTGTATTGGCATACTGAATCAATTGTGAATTAAACGTCATTTTATATTTGATTAATGATTTAATATTTACAATACCAACCTTCACTGTAAGTTTTGATGCTTGATAAAGTATTTTACTATATGCAAATGCTGATATTGAATAATTCTTCATTCTAATAGAAAAGCTAGTAATAGTTGAAATGACTGAAATATAAAATTCACCTGACGGATCGACAAACATAACTGGATTATTTTTAGTGTATAAGTATTTATGCAAAGACTGTGGATCATATTTGCTGCCTTCCCAGACATCCCTGTTTATAAATCTTCCAATTGCAGGATTCATATACCTAGCTCTCAGGTAATAAAACCCAAGATTTGGATCATATTGCTCCCCAGTAAAGAGATAATTGTTTTCAGTATCACCGGTCCTGGCTATCAATTCTCCAAAAGCATCATAGCTATATCTATCAGTAACTGTACTGCTATCATCTGTCAGCACCCGTGTACTTCCAAGACCATCATAATGGTAATAGCTTATGGTATTATCTCGTTTCTGGCTAATCAAGTCATCACCATAGGTATAGCTAACAATAAGATTACCATTAGCATCTCTTTCTTCTAATACCTGTGCATATGTTCTATTTTCATCAAGAAGATATTTTACTGATTCACCATCAACTATTTTTTTAGTTCTCATACCGGAAGTATTATATTGATATTCAATATTAGAATCAGCAGCATTTACTTCTACTAAGCGATTTTGATAATCATAGCTATAAGTAATATTACCATCAGCATTTAATTTGCCGATTGTATTACCATTATCGTCATAGATATATATTGTATCTCCTTCACTAATCAAACGATTATTGTCATCATAAGTATATTCAATACTTATACCATGCTCTGTCTTACTCAATCTATTACCTACTGCATCATAAGTATAAGTAATAGAATTATTTCCTTCTACAGGATGATAAATATTTTCTTCTGTTAATCGATAAAGATCATCATAAGTATATTCTACCACTCTACCATTATTTTCTTCAACCTTAATCCGATTTCCTGCATCTCCTAGTGTATATTTATAAGATGAGATAATAGTCCCATTCTTATCTTTATTTGATAGTTCTATTAATCTATTCAAACCATCATAAGTATATTCTGTTATTGTTCCATTAGGATATTCTATAGCAGATCTAAGACCATTTTCATCATAACTGTAATTTGTTTCACCTTTTTCATTATCAATTACAGTAAGCAATCTATTTAATTCATCATAGATATATTCTGTAGTTCCCGAAGGTATAGTTACAGAAGTCTTATTGCCCGCCAGATCATAGTTGTAAAGAATTTCTGTTCCATCTGGATTTTCTTTTCTGATTAATTTATCCCGTAGATCATATTCATAGCTAGTAATACCATCTTCTGTAATAATTGTATCTCTATGACCTGTAGGAGTATAAGTATATTCTTCTATACTACCATCAGCAAAAATTTTCTTGACTAGTCTATTTCTACTATCATATTGATAACTTATCGTATCACCATTGAAATCTGTTTTAGATATCAAATTTCCGGCTTGATCATAGTTATAAAGCTCAGACATTCCGAGAGCTAATGTTCTTTTAACTCTTTGCCCCATATCATTATATTCAAAGCTTGTTGTATTACCATTGGCATCTGTTTCTGTTAAAATATTACCTGCTTGATCATAATTATAGCTAGTTTCATTACCATAAGCATCAATCACTTTGACTAATCTGCCTAGTTCATCATAATCATAATGGGTAGTTAAGCCAGCTTGATCTGTTTCAGCAATTTTATTACCTACTGCATCATATTCAATAATACTACTTGTTCCATCAGGGAAAATAGTCTTTGTATTTAATCCTTGTTTGTTGTATTCATATTCAAAAACATTTTCTTTCGCATCTATCATCTTAACTCTTTGATTCAAATCATTGTATTCATATTCTACAGTATTACCTAAAGCATCTGTGACAGAAGTTGTATTCCCAACTGCATCATAAGTATAGGAAGTTTCATTACCAAGCTCATCAATCCTTTTCTTTACCCTTCCTGCTTCATCATAAATAGTCACAATACTGGAATCATCTGGGAAAATAGTTTTTACAAGTCGACCTAATGCATCATATTGATATTTTGTTGTCTTGCCAGCCTGATCAGTTGAACTTATTCTATTTCCTTCTTCATCATAAGTATAACTTTCTTCTCTTCTATCAGGATATATTTTTCTTTCTAGCTTACCTGCTTGATTATACTCATACTCAGTTCTATCACCCATACGATTAATCTCGACTGCTTTTCTGCCAATTGAATTATATTCTGTACTAGTACTACTACCATCTGGATAAGTAGTTTTAATTAGTCTATTCATCCGATCATATTCATAATTAGTAACAAGTGTTTCGATTCCAGAAGAAGTAGTCCTTGTTTCTGTCTTACCTATCCTATTTCCATTTGTATCATAATTAAAGCTTATTTCATTTCCTGCTGCATCAATTTCACTTGTTAAGTTACCAGAACTATCGTAGGTATAAATTGTTTCATTCCCTAATGAATCAATTTCACTTGTTAAATTTCCATTTTGATCATAGCTAAATGAAGATTCATTACCTTCTAAATCTATTATTTTAATTAAATTTCCCTTTTCATCATATTCATTACTTGAAACATTTCCTTGAGGGTCAATGACAGTTACTAATTGATTTTGTTCATTATAGATATATTGATACTTATTCCCCAGAGCATCTTCTCTTGTAAGCAAATTGCCATTTTGATCATAAGTATAGTTAGTTGTATTACCTAGTGCATCTGTTTCAGATGTCTTATTATTATTTGAATCATAAGTATAAGATTTTACATTACCAAGAGCATCGGTTTCCTGCAATATATTGCCGTTACTATCATAATCATATACTGTCATATTGCCTAATCTGTCTCTTACTATTTCCTGTTTATCACCTATACTGCGCTCATATTCTATTCTATTACCATTAGCATCGATATGGGCTATTAACCTTCCTTGATCATCGTATTCATTTCTTGTAGCCCTTACCCCTCTTGGATCAATTATATCTAATAAACCATGAGAACTATTGTATGTGAAACGAGTAATATTACCTTCCTGATCAGTAACACTAATCAAATCACCATAATAATCATAATTATATGTGATTATATTCCCTGCAGGATCACTTATAGCTATTATTCTACCTTCACTATCTCTTGTAAAGCCTACACTTTTACCAGCAGAATGTGTGATACCATTTTCTGTGAAGTTTATTTCGTTAGCATTTGAATCTATTATTCTTTCTAATCCTGAACTCTGACTAATTATTAGAACTGTACCATCACTCTGGGTTAATCTGAATCTTTCAGGATTATATATTCCTAGGTCATAAGTATATAACTCTGTACCTGTAACCCCATTCTGTACTATTACATTATTATCATACAAGGCTTCCAATGTAGAAGTAGAACCACTTCTTGCTTCATAAGATACTGTAGTATATCTAATAGGTATAATTTGACTACTAGATGGATTTAACTTCATGTCAAATTCTTCTGTTTGCCCATTAGGATAAGTAACTGTTATATAATGTGGTCTTTTTTCTACTATTGAATATGTTGTAAATAAACCTTCAGTGCTGCTTATCTCTTCCCAGTGTTCTCCTAATACACAACTTTTACTAAGTTCAATATTTTGAATATCCAAACTCCATCCTACACCAAAATCGTCTTTAACTCTATTCCTACTATCATATGTTCTATTAATAGTTATTGGAATACCAGCAACTGGAATAGTCAGGTCATTAAAACTAAGTGTAAAGTTTCCAACTTTCATTTGTCCATCAACTTTGTAGCTAGTTTTAGTCCTAATATAATTACCTGCAGTATCTTCTACTGTCAACCTAATGTCATATAGACCATTTCTGATTAGACTTGTATCAAATACACCTAATACACCATCACTTACTTCATTATCTCCACTGGCAAATTTGATATACTCATCTCTGTCTTTTGGAGAATACTCTAGGTAATAAGCTAAAATACCATTTTCAGAACTTACAGTTCCAGTAATTTCAACAGCTTCCTTTAAAACAGAATCTCTTTCTGGCGAAATTATAGTAGCAGTAGGAGTTGTAAGCTCTCCATCAGTAATAAAACGAAGAACTCTACTATCATAACCTAGATAACCTGCTTCATTACTGGCCCATGCTTCAACATTACAGTACTGTGGTACTGAAGAAGTAAATTCTGCATACCCTTCCTCATCTAGAGTAATGTATTCACCATTTATAGCTAATTCACGGGAAACAACATCATCTCCACTTTCCACAAATATACTTACAACATCTCCTGCGTCTGCAATTTCTTTAGATAATACTATATTTACTACAGGTCTGCTAGTATCTAGATCTCCATCACTAGCTTTAATATTTAGAAGATAGCTCTGTTCTGAAGAACCACCCTTGCCATCACTTACTTCTATATGAATTAAATGTTCGCCTATATCTTTTTCATCTGGCAGCCAAGTTATTAATCCAGTACTAGAGTTTATTAGCATAGTATCCGGTGCTTCTAATAAAGCGAATTCAAGTTCATCACCATCAGGATCAACTGCTTCTAGCTGATAATTATACTCAAGTCCAACTCTACCATTATAAATCGGTGTAGATATGATTTGGGGATCTTGATTTACTTCTTTCTCACTTACATAAATTTCATAACTCTGTACTGCTACACCACCTCTATCATCACTGACTTCTACTTCTACAGCAGATATCCCTGTCTGGCTTTCCTCAGGAATCCAGCTAATCAAGGCTGTTTCATTTATTGACATACCTACTGGTGCTTGTAAAAGAGCATAAGTTAAAGGGTCTCCATCTTCATCAACAGCAATAAGTTGATATTGATACTCTTCTCCTACAGTTCCTATTGTTACAGGTTCAGAGATTATACTTGGAGGATTATTCTCATCTTCTTCACTTACACCTATAGTATAAGTTTGCTCTGCATATCCTCCACGACCGTCTTCTACTCTTATAATTACTTGAAATTCTCCTTTTTCGGTAGGAATCCATTCAATCATTCCTGATTCACTATCAATAGTCATACCCTCTGGGCTTTCAAGTAAGCTAAAGCTTAGTTTATCACCATCTGGATCTACTGCTTCAACTTCATAAAAATACAATTCCGCTACTTTAGCTATAAAGACAGGTTCAGAGATTATACTTGGAGGATTATTAATATCTAAAATCACATTAAACTCAGAAGAATCTTTTCCTCCATATGGATCTGATACACTAACAGCAAAATTATATTCTCCAGATTCAAAAGCAGAAATATCCCAAGTTATTATACCAGTATCTTCATCAATTTCAGAAGCTTCCGGTCCGCTTTCAAGAGTATATCTAAGTTTATCCCCATCTATATCTACAGCCACTATTTCATATCTTTGTACATTCCCTTCTATACCTAAATCAATTACATCTTCAATTGTTGGAGAATTATTTATACTATTAATACTTAGATTATACTCTTGTATAGCAATTTCATTTTCATTAGTTCTAACTTCAATTGCTATTTCGTATTCTCCAGCGTCTCCTCTTTCTGGTATCCAGCTAATTAATCCATCATTATCTATTGTCATATTTTCAGGAGAAGAGATCAATCTATAAAATATGATATTACTAGCTGTTGTATAAGCCATTATTTGATATCTATATTCTATATTCTCCTCACCTTCTATTTTAGGAATTGATATAATCTCTAGACCAGGTTCTATGACTTCTACTACTCTTAAAATATAATTTTGTGATGCTATACCTCCCTTATTATCATCTACCTTTATTTCAATCTCATAATCTCCAGATTCTGTATTTCCCCAGAATACTTCCCCTGTTGATTCATTAATAGTCATATCATCAGGAGCTAATCTTAGGCTATACAATAGTTCATCATCATCAAGATCAATTGCCTCTACCTTATAAATATATTCTTCTCCTGCATTTATTTCAACAGGCGGAATAGATGTAATAACAGGTGCATGGTTAAGGGACTCATTTACACTTACTATATAGTTTTGAATTGCTGTTTCTTTTCCATCGGAAACTATTAGCTCAACTGAATGTTCACCTATTTGTTCTTCTGATGGAACCCATTCTATTAAGCCAGTATTAGAATTTATAGTCATTCCTATAGGTAGTTTTTCTAAGCTATAGATAAGATGATCATTATCATAATCAATTGCCTGAACATTGTACACATATCTTTTCCCGACTTCAGCCTCAAAAGCAGGAACTGATACTATCTCCGGTGGATTATTTACATGGTCTATATTTATTCTAAAATATTGTAATGTAGAATTTTTTCCATCACTAACAAAGACATATACTGCTGCTAATCCAGCTTGTTCTGGTATCCAAGTTATTTTACCACTTACTTGATCTATTGCCATCCCATCTGGAGCCCTAAATAAGCTATATATTAAATCATCACCATCAAGATCCTCTGCGATTACATTATATACATACTCTTCTCCTTGGATTGCATTATATACAGGACTAGATATAATATTCGGTGTATTATTAATTGCTTCAGCCACAATCAAAGAGAATTCTTGAATTGCTCTTCTACCTAATTGGTCTGTAACAATTACTGAGATATCATAATTGCCAGCTTGTGTACTAGAGGGGACCCAGGTAATAAGACCTTCATCATCAATTGTCATACCTTCTGTTGCCTCTTCAAGACTAAATTGATAATTATCTATTTCTAAATCATTTAATCTAAGCTGGTATTTATAGGGGTATCCCTCTTCGGTTATCGTAAGTGCTTGAGAACTTATAAGGGAGTCACTCAAATCTTCTTCATGAGCAATAACAAAGAACTGAAAAACAAATAAACATAATAAAAGTAATACAATAAATTTTTTCATTTATAATTCCTCCCTAATTAATAAGAATAGTCAACTCGTTTTAGCCAGTAAAGAAAGTCTTCAAGGTCAATATCATTATTTTGAATATTCCCAGAAGCATGAACTTTTCCATCAACTACAATAGCTCCATTAAAATCAGGTTGACCATAAATAGTTAATCCTTTACCAGCATATATAAACCCGTCTAGCTTTATATTTCCAGAGATAATTATATTGCCAGTACAAAAGATTCCAATATTTTCAAAAATTATATCATCGTATATATATAAATCTCCTTCAACGACTAAAAGTCCTCTTATATGAGTATTACCAAAAATCATAAGATCATTTTCAAATCTCATATTTGAAAGATCATCAGTATTAATCAATACAGTTTCAGGACTAAGTATCGTTGCTTCTTTTAATGCATCCCAGTCTGGTATAGGTAATATCTTTTCTATTGCATTAAGCTCTAAATCATTGATTACTACTTCACCATAACGCTCTATAGAATCTTTAGCAGTACCTAAATAATCAAAAGCAAGATTACCATTTAATAGAACTCTACCATTACTAAACACTGTATCTATTCTTACCTCTCCATTATTTTCAAATTCTTGACATAGCAAGGCAAAAGGCATAACTGTCCATGGTTTTGAAATTTTAACATCTTTTTTATGAGGAATCTCTTCATTGCCTGCATTATCTATTGCGAAGGCCCATACTTCAGTTATACCATCTTTATCTATCTCAAAAGGACCTTCATAAAGCTGATAATCTTCGTCTCCCTCAACTTTATAATAAATATCACTAACGCCTGTTCCCCCAGGATTATCCTCTGCTGTAATTGTTACAATTACTGAAGATTTAAACCAATCATCACTCCATTTTTCACCTGTCAAGTGTATTCTACTAATAGGTGGAATATTATCTCCCATTTCTACCCAGATAAATACTTTTTCACTGTCCATTAATTTACCATCAGTAACATAAAATCCAACGTTAGGATAAAAACCTGCCTGTCCGTATTCTGGTTCCCAAGAAAATAGTCGTAACTTCGGATCAAAACTTGCTCCTAGAGGTAAGTTACCTGCTGAAAACTTTAATTCATCTCCATCTGGATCTTCTGCGTTAATAATAAATTCGAGTTTCTCACCTTCAACTACTTTTTTAAAGCCAATTCTATCTAATTCTGGGGAACGGTTTCTTTCAAAAATAGTAATACTAATATTTTGAGTATCTTCATATAGGCCATCACTTACTTTAAACTCAATATCCTCATAAATTCCTGCTTTTCCAAAATCAATTTCCCATTTCAAGATCCTATTTTCAGGAGAAAAACTAGCACCTTCAGGTAAATTTTCAACACTATATTCAAAATCATTATCTCTATCTAATGAACCAACTCTTAAGTATAAGGTTTCTCCTTCAAACTGTGCTTGATTAGAGAAAGCTAAAAGTTGTGGTTTTTCTTTTACAAAAAAACTTAAAGCAGGGTATTCTTTTTGATAATACTCATTATTTATATCTCTATATGTTAAAATTGTAGAATCAGTTAAAAAATACTCACCTAGTTCAAGATTATATCCATAATAATCAAGAATAATTAGCTCTTCAGTTTGCATTGGAAAAGTCTCATAATTATATTTTAATATAATAGAACCGTCATCTTGATATACTGTATCAAGTGGTTCTGGTTCTATGTTTTTAAGCACTACTGAATCCATTTTCGGTATATTTATTTGCAAATTAACATCTCTACCAGAGTTGTTAAATATATCTCGACCTAATTCTTCCATAAATTCATTTATTTGATCAGCTGTGGGACTAAATCTATAAATACCACCAGTTATCTCAGATATCTCAGCAAGTAATTCTTGATCAACACCTGAGCCAATCCCTAGACTATAAATAAGAATATTATTATCTGCAGCTTCATAAGCCTGATTAATAGCTGGAGCTGCAGAACTTATCCCATCTGATAACAGCATTACTACTTTCAAACTATCTTCCCGTCCATAGTCCTCATAATGTCGAATAGATTCAGCGATGCCCCTATCTATTCGCGTACCACCACCTGCACTTAAACGATTTATTTGTTCAATTAAATCATTTTTATCATAGGTAAACTCTTGTAATACATTTGCACTACTATTAAAAGGAATAATTGCAGCCCTATCTCTACTACCAAGTAAATTTACTATTTCTTCTGAAGCAATTCTCACATTCCTGATAGGGGCACCTCTCATACTGCCTGAAACATCCACTAAAAATATTAAATCCATCGGCTTTTGTCGAGTAAAAACTTCACCAAGTCCTTTTATATTAAAACTAGCTTGTATATCACTTTCTTTTGGATAAACAAAATCCTTATCTACGGATTGTTCTACTATTACCGATGGTGAATCTGATACAATATTCCAAAGGATATAGCTATTCATATCTCCCCATACAGAGGGATTTGATCCAATTTTAATATTAGCCATTATATTAGCATTTGAATCTATCCTAAATACTGAATCTAAAGTCTTATCAATTACCCAAAAATCATTATCAAAATCTATTATAATACTTTCAGGATATATTTCATCATTAATCTTTATTGTATCAAGAACTTTACCATTCTCATTTATTTTTAGAATTGTACCTGATTCACAAATTGCCCAAACATTATTCATGCTATCAATTACAATATCTTTAAATAAACCATTATAAAATAAAAGAAAAGTAAATTTTTCTTCTTCAACATCAAACTTATATAGTTCATTAGCACTTTCATTTATAAACCAAAGATAGTTATTATTATCAACAGCTATATTATGCAAGTTATTATTAGAAAAGTACTCTTTATACTCACCTTCTTCTAAATTTACTTTTACTAATTGATTAGAATTTTCCTCGATAAGCCATAAATTATTACTATTATCTATAACTGAATTATATGCTTGAATAGAAATCTCAATACCTTCATTAATTACATTTCCTGCGCTATCAAAACCCATAATTTTATTCGAATTAATGCCTGTTAATCCAACCCAGATAATATTATTTTTATCTACTGCAAGAGTTTTAGGAATAAAATCTGTAGCAAAATCTTTAATTACTTCTACTCTATCATCTTCACCCCATTCCAATATATCAGAGTTATCCTGCATCTGTTCTATACTTTCTTCTCTAATATTTTCGTCAATATGTATTTTCAATAATAATCCATCATATTCGTTTATAAGCCAAGAATTTGCATGTTTATCTACTGCTATGTAATTGGCTTCGCTTTCAGCATGTGGACCTACATAAAATTTTTCTAATTCTTCTCCTGTAGTCATATCGATTTTAGAAACAGTAGGTTCATCAGAGTTTGCAATCCAAAGATATGTAGATACTCTGTATTCCAGTCCATTTTCAGAATTTTCCGTATCCGTATCTGCTTGAATTCCTAAAGAAATCAAAAGCAAAATAATTAAAACACATGGCAAAATAAAACTAGTCTTTTTAATCATAAATAAATTCTCCTCTCTCTTTTTCCTTTTTTATTTAATTTTGTTAATTAATTCTATATATTATATTCTATACCAGTTAAATTTTACCTTTATTTTATTAAATATAATCTCAGACAAAAAAACCTCATAAGATTACTCTTATGAGGCATATATAATATCTATTATATTTTAGTTTTAATTTAAATTTAAATTATTAAAAATCAATCTTTACTTATAAAACATTTATTACTTATAAACCAGCTTTATCAAAAGCATTTTCTACAGCTTCAATCCATAGATTAGAACTTGAAGTTGCACCACTAAAGGTATCAACATCAGAACTGTTTGCTTCAATCATTCTTTCTGTCATTGCTGGTTTTGCTTCATGAAATGCATCAAGTGAATAATTCTCGTCTTTTAATTCACCATCACTAGATTCTTCTAAACTTAAATCTACTAATTTTCCATCTTCAAATGTTACTATTGCAATACCCCAGGCATTACGGCTAGTTGGCTCAGAAATACCCATATAAGTTCCATCAAATTCTGTCTCTCCAGCAGCTTTAGCTAATGCCATTTTAACTGCTTCCATAGCTTTATTTGAAGTACTTGTAGCACCAGTATATGCGTCAACATTATAATCATTGGCTTCTACAAATCTTTCAGGTAAAGCTTTAATAGCTTCTACTTGTTCTTCAAGTCTATAATCTTCTCCTTTAGCTAAACCTAAAGCATCATATTCTGTTAGATTAACACTTACAATTTTGTCTCCATCAAGTTCAACTTGAGCTTCAACATATCCTCTGCTAAATTGAGAATAACCTAGATATATATCGTTGCTAATACCAGCTTTATCAAAAGCATTTTCTACAGCTTCAATCCATAGATTAGAACTTGAAGTTGCACCACTAAAGGTATCAACATCAGAACTGTTTGCTTCAATCATTCTTTCTGTCATTGCTGGTTTTGCTTCATGAAATGCATCAAGTGAATAATTCTCGTCTTTTAATTCACCATCACTAGATTCTTCTAAACTTAAATCTACTAATTTTCCATCTTCAAATGTTACTATTGCAATACCCCAGGCATTACGGCTAGTTGGCTCAGAAATACCCATATAAGTTCCATCAAATTCTGTCTCTCCAGCAGCTTTAGCTAATGCCATTTTAACTGCTTCCATAGCTTTATTTGAAGTACTTGTAGCACCAGTATATGCGTCAACATTATAATCATTGGCTTCTACAAATCTTTCAGGTAAAGCTTTAATAGCTTCTACTTGTTCTTCAAGTCTATAATCTTCTCCTTTAGCTAAACCTAAAGCATCATATTCTGTTAGATTAACACTTACAATTTTGTCTCCATCAAGTTCAACTTGAGCTTCAACATATCCTCTGCTAAATTGAGAATAACCTAGATATAAATTCAGATCAATATCTTCTACTGCTCTATCATTGGCAATAACTAATATAGAAAAAGAAATAAGAATTAGTGTAAGAATAAATAATAATTTTTTCATAATATTTTCTCCCCTTAATTATTAAATGTAATATGTTTCACTATATATTGTTTTCAAATGCACAATCACTGGCAAACTATGTTTATTTTATAAACCTCCTCCCCTTGCTTTGTATAACATTTGATTATATTATACAATAATCATTTATATTTGTAAAGAAACTATGTGAAAAAAACTTACTATTGTAGCAAAATAAACGATTTACGTTAACAAATATAAGGGAGTATTGTTAAATTATAATTATCTAGCTTAAGTCAATGAATACTTTCATATCAGTTACTATCTAAGGTTTGTATCATCTTATCATATCATTTATTTATAAGAAGTTATTGTATATATCTTCACATATTTTTTTGAATAGTTTTATAAAAGAGAATTACTCAAGTATTTTTATATAGTTATTTTTTTATCAAAAAAGTGCATAAAAAACCCTGCAAGAAAGATGCAGGGTTAATAATTTTACTTATTTTATTATATTTAATTAAGAGTGACTTTTTCTAGTACTCTTTCTACAGCTTGAATCCATAAATTAGAGCTTGATGTAGCACCACTATAGGTATCAACATCATAAGTATTTGCTTCTAAAATTCTTTCAGCTATAATTTCTTGAGCCTCGTGGAATTCATCCCAAGAATAATCCTCATCTTTTAATTCACCATCATTAGACTCTTCTAAGCTAAGGTCGATTATATTTCCGTCTTCTACAGTTACTATCGCTATACCCCAGGCATTACGACTTGTTGGATCAGATATAGCCATATAAGTACCATCAAATTGAGTCTCTCCTGCTGCTTTGGCTAATGCCATTTTAACTGCATCCATAGCTTTGTTAGAAGTACTTGTTGCACCACTAACAATATCAACATTATAATCAT
This sequence comes from Halanaerobiaceae bacterium ANBcell28, assembly GCA_037623315.1. Classification (GTDB taxonomy): domain Bacteria; phylum Bacillota; class Halanaerobiia; order Halanaerobiales; family DTU029; genus JBBJJH01. The sequence continues at coordinate 121,834 of JBBJJH010000004.1, read as the reverse complement.
TAGCTTCTACAAATCTAGCAGGTAATACCTTCATAGCTTCATGATATTCATCCCATCTATAATCATCATCTTTAGGTATACCCTGATTATTGTACTCGATCAAATTAACAGCAATGATCTTATCATTATCAAGTTCAACCAGAGCTTCTACATAACCTCTACTAAATTCAGAATAACCTGTGTAGACATCCCCTATAGCTTTATAATCATTTTCTGTTTCAATGATACCATTTTCATATTCTTCTATTACCTCTATATCATCTGCATAACCTGCTTTAGCTATAGCGTTTTGTGCAGCGTCAATCCAAAAATCAGAACTAGCTGTTGCTCCTGAGTAAATATCTACACCATAATCATTTGCATCTACCATTCTTTCTGCTATAACTTCTTTAGCATCATGGAAGGTATCAAACATGTAGTCATCATCTTTTAATTCACCAGCATAAACTTCCTCAAGTTCAACTTCAAGTATATTTCCATTTTCAACTTTTACTATAGCTATACCCCAATCATTACCATTTGGGTGAGAAACACCCATATATGTACCATCAAATTGTGTCTGACCATCAGCCTTAGCCAGCGCCATCTCAACAGCTTCCATTGCTTTATTAGAAGTTGAGGTAGCTCCACTTACTATATCAATATTATAATCATTAGCTTCTAAAAAACGTTGCGGCAAGACTTCCATGGCTTCATGAAATTCATCATATGTATAGTCATCACCCTTTGCAAGTCCAAGATTATTGTACTCAATTAAGTCAATATATACAATCTCATCATTATCAAGTACAACATGTGCTTCAACATAGCCCCTTCGATACTCTGAATAACCAATATACAAATCTCCATCAACATCTATCTCTACAATTGTATCTCTTACTACTGTTTCTTGTACTGTTTCCTCTGTCCCATAATCACCTGAAACTATTATTACTGCTAAAATAAAAACAAGTGCCATAATAGCAAGTAATTTCTTCATCATACATTCCCCCATTCTCTAATTGTAATTAAATTCACTAATTTTCAATTACCTTCGTTTTAAAAAGGCAAAATTAACCTTGTTTTGTAAGTCTCTTCCCTCCTTTTTGTATAACATTTGCCTTTATTATATAATATATTTTTTTTATTGTAAAGATTGTATGTGAAAAAAATCGCAGCCAAGTTAAAATTGACTGCGATTTAAGAAAAAACTAGTATTTAATTAGATTTTATAAACGTCTTTAGCTTTAAGTACTTTAATATTATTGGACATTAAAACTTCAATAGATTTTTCCAATTCATCTACCCTTAATATCACAACAGCATCAGTAGTCTCTTTACCAACAGCATACATATATTCTACACCAATACATTCTTTAGATAATATTGTTAAAGCTTTAGCCAGACCACCTGGCACATCTTTAACAGATATAGCTATAACATTTGTACAATTAACTGTTAGTTTTTTTTCTTTTAGAATATCTTCTGCTAATTCAGGTTTATTAACTATGATTCTCAAAATACCAAAGTCAGTTGTATCAGAGATTGAAATCGCTATCAGATCAATTCCACTATCACCTAGAATATTTGTAACTTCAGCCAATCTACCAGATTTATTTTCTAAGAATATAGAAATCTGCTTAACAAGCACTAAAAACCCTCCTTACATAACTTATACAAGTATTTTAGAAGAATAATTATAACCTTCTTCAAAAGCTTTAAGATTTACATCAATAAACTTTTCCGGTACATTTTCATTAATTGATTCTAACCATTCTTCTTTAGGAATATCTAATAAACTAGCCATTAAACCAATTAAAACAGTGTTAACAGCTTTAATAGTACCACATTCCTTTGCAATAGATAAAGCATTTATTGAAATAATATTTTCATAATTATCTTTAATTTTATTAATAATCTCTTTTGGATATTCTGCTTGACCTATAATTACAGGTATAGGAGCAATTTCCTGATCGTTTATTATCATGGTTCCACCAGGTTTTAAATAATCAACCCATCGTAAGGCTTCTAACTTCTCAAATGCTAATACAATATCTGCTTCTTGCTTTTCAATGATAGGTGAATATACTTTCTCAGCAATTTTTACATTAGTAACAACACTTCCTCCACGTTGAGCCATACCGTGGACTTCTGACATTTTTACATCATAAGATCTTTTTAAAGCTACATTTCCTATAACTCTACTAGCAAGCAATGTCCCTTGACCACCAACACCAATTATCATAATATTTAACTTATGCATTATCTTCACCAGCCTTTGTCATAATCCCAAAATCACACTTCTCAAAACAAAGAGTACAACCATTACAGAGAGCCTCATTTATCTCTATATGATCATCTTTATCAACTATTGCAGGGCAACCCAGCGAAGTACATTGTTGACAATAATCGCACACATCTCTATCTATTTCAACAATTCCACTATAGTCAGCTGTATCTAGTAAAGCACAAGGCCTTTGTGAAATAATAACAGAAGGTTCTTCAGCAGCAACTTCTTCACTAACCACCCTCTCAAATTCTTCAAGATCAAATGGATCAGCCACAACTACCCTATTAATTCCGATAGCATGTGACAATTTAACTAGGTCAACTTGAACTGTTTCTTCGCCTTTAATAGTATAACCAGTTGTAGGATTGTCCTGATGTCCTGTCATACCAGTAATTGAATTATCTAATATCATTATTGTAGAAATACCTTTATTATATACAATATCAATCAATCCTGTTATACCAGAATGAATAAAAGTAGAATCTCCTAATACACCAATTGTCTTCTTAGCAAATTCCTTACCTCTGGCTTTATCCATACCATGTGCCATACTTACACTTGCACCCATACAAACACAAGTATCCATTGCTTCTGTTGGAGGAATAGCACCTAAAGTATAGCAACCAATATCACCAGTAACAACTAATCCTAGCTTATTAAGTATATGAAAAGCACCACGATGTGGACAACCTGGACACATAACTGGAGGTCTAATAGGTGTATGATCCTTTATTGGTGAATCAAAATTTAATTTTTGATCAAGCATATTTTCCCTAATAATTTGAGCATTTAATTCTCCAACAATAGGAAGTTTTTCTTTGCCAATTACTTCAATACCCATAGCTTTAATATAATTTTCAAAAAATGGTTCTAATTCTTCCACAACATATAATGTATCTACTTCATTTGCAAACTCTCTAATCAAATCATCTGCTAATGGATAAACCATACCTAGTTTTAAATAAGATATTTCATTACCAAAGGCTTCACGAGCATATTGATAGGCAATTCCACTACTTATTACTCCTATTTTTTTATTGCCCCAGTATATTTTATTAAGTTCAGTTTTATTTGCAAATTCCTTTAAATCTTCCATTCTCTTTTCTATAATTGGATGCCTTTTTCTACCCATAGCTGGCATCATTACATACTTTTCAAAGTCTTTTTTATAATCTTTTAACTCCACTTCTTCTCTTTCGCCTAGTTCGACAATACTGCAAGAATGAGATATCCTTGTAGAAGAGCGAACGATAATAGGTGTATCAAAGTTTTCACTAATTTCAAAGGCTTCTTTTATAAAATCTTTACATTCCTGACTATCAGATGGCTCAAGCATAGGTAATTTAGCTGAACGTGCATAATGTCTACTATCCTGTTCATTTTGAGAACTATGCATCCCTGGATCATCAGCAACTGCTAGAACTAAACCTGCATTAACTCCTGAATAAGAAACTGTAAAGAGTGGATCAGCAGCTACATTCAATCCTACATGTTTCATAGCAGTTATTGAACGAGCTCCTGCAATTGCTGCTCCAATCACCACCTCTAAAGACACCTTTTCATTTGGAGACCACTCAGAATATATTTCATCATATTTGGCAATATTTTCAGTAATCTCAGTACTAGGTGTTCCTGGATATGATGAAGCAACAGTAGCACCAGCTTCGTAAGCTCCTCTCGCAATAGCTTCATTACCTAACATTATTTTTTTCATTTACTAATACCTCCTCGATACTCAATAATATATGTATTTTTTTAATTATAAGGAAATTTTTATTTTGGATTTTTCCTCATTAATAAACTAAATATTTATAAACTAATTATTTTTTTATTTAATCATTATCTCTCAAATCTATAACACGCTTAGCTTTACCACTTGTCCTATCTATGCTTTTTGGTTCAACTAATTTTACTTTAGCATCTATCTGTAATACAGTTCTTAATTTATGTCTAATATCAGATTCTAATTTCTCTAAAGCACTGAATTTATCTAAAATACTCCCATCAATTAACTCAACTTGTACTTCAATATCATCCATATAAGCTTTTTTTCTTACAAGTATTTGATAATGCGGACCAATTTTTTCCATACCTACCAAGACACTTTCAATTTGTGAAGGAAAAACATTTACACCTTTAATAATTAGCATATCATCTGTTCTACCCAATATTTTCTTCATTCGAATATTTTTTCTGCCACATTCACAATATTCAGGGTCAAGAATAGTAATATCTTTTGTTCGATATCTAAGCATTGGAATTCCTTCTTTACTTAGGGTAGTTAATACCAACTCACCTTTTTCACCATAACCCTTACTTCTACCTGTCGTACTATCTATAATTTCTGGATAAAAATAATCCTCATTTATATGCATACCATTTTGATATTGACACTCTCCTGAAACACCTGGTCCAACTATTTCACTTAATCCATAGTTTTCTGTAGCTAAAATACCCCATTGTTTTTCAATCTCTTCTCGCATTGCTTTTGTATGTCCTTCCCCACCAAAGAGACCTAGTTTAAGATTAAGATCATTAAGGTTTATTCCCATATCCTCAGCTACTTCCGCTAAATAAAGAGCATACGATGGTGTAGCTACTATAATTGATGTAGCAAAATCCTGCATTAACATTATTTGACGTTCAGAATTACCACTTGAAGCTGGTACAACCGTAATCCCTACTTTCTCTAGGCCATAATGTAAACCAAAACCACCAGTAAACAAGCCATATCCAAAAGCAACCTGAGCAACATCGTGTTCTCTACCACCTGCAGCTACTATTAAACGAGCAACACATTCTGTCCAAATATCCATATCCTTTTTTGTATAGCCAACTACTATAGGTTTACCAGTTGTCCCAGATGATGCATGAACCCTTATTATTTTATCTAAAGGTTTTGCAAATAAATCATAAGGATAATTATCTCTAAGGTCCTCTTTTCTTGTAAAAGGTATTTTTTCAATATCACTCAAAGTCTCAATATGTCTTGGTTTTAATGAGATATCATCAAAGCGATTACGATAAAATGGAACATTATTATAAGCGTAATCAACTATGTTTTTTAGTTTTTCTAGCTGAACTTTTTCCATCTCTTTCCTACTTATACACTCAAAGTCCTCATTCCAGATCATAAAATCTCTCCTTCTTTTCAATCAAAATAAGAATTATAATTAAATTTTTTCTTTTTCTAAAAATCCATCTATGCTATGAAAAACCTTTTTTATATGATTTTCCGGTAAATTAGCAGTAGCCAAGCTTACAATTGGTAGAACTATTAATGAAAGCAATATTGATATCGCACCTATATTTGGGGCTAATTGTATATTCATGCCAAAATACATTGCTGAGAAAATTGAACAAGAAAATCCTGATATAAGTCCTGCCCAGGCACCAATTTTCGTTGCTCCCTTCCAATACAATCCATAAAGAAAAGGTGCTAAGAAAGACCCTGCAACTGTTCCCCAGGAAAAGGACATCAATGTAACTATAGCATTAGGTGTTACAGCTACAATAAATGATAAAGCGATAAATAGAGCACAAAAGAATCTCATCAAAAACATAGCCTTAGAATGACTCATTTTAGGAAAGAAAACACCTTTTAGCAAATCAATAGTAATAGATGAACTTGACACTAAAACCAAAGAAGATAAAGTAGACATAGAAGCTGATAAAAGTAGAATTATAACAATTCCCATTAAAGCTTCTGGCAATACACTATCAAGCATTATAGGCATAATCATATCTACATCAGCAGGCATAGTATTATTAAGAAACAACCTGCCAAATATCCCAATAAAATAAGCACCAATACCAATAATAGCAGCAAAAATACTTGAGATTATTGTAGCATGTTTTATAGCCTTTTCATCTTTAATTGCATAAAATTTATGTACCATTTGTGGTAAACCCCAGGTTCCAAGACTAGTTAATAAGACCAAGGAAAACAAGTTAAAAGGTGTAGCACTAAAAACAGAAACAAGATCATCTCCCACTTCTGGTATAAGGCTTAATTGATTTATGCCGTTTCTTAAGCCAGCAACAATAGGATTTGAAATCACAAAATATATAATTAGTATCATTCCTATAAACATTATAGATCCCTGTATAAAATCATTTAAGGCTGTAGCAATATATCCACCTAGCAAGATATATATTCCTGTTAATAAAGCCATCCCCAACATACAATATGTATAATATTCAATAGGCATATTAAAAGTAATTGTAAATAAATAAGCCAAGCCTTTATATACTGAAGCAGAATATGGTACAAGAAAAACAAATATAATTACTGCCGCAACTATCTTCATAGCCTTGCTATCATATCTTTTTTCTAGAAATTCAGGCATAGTGGAAGCATTTAATTCATGTGTTATTGTTCTTGTCCTTTTTCCTAAAACTAACCATGCCAAATAACTACCAACTATAGCATTGCCTATGCCTATCCAAACAGCAGATAAGCCAAAATTCCAACCCATACTTCCGGCATAACCAATAAAAATCACAGCAGAAAAATAGCTACATCCATAGGAAAAAGCTGAAATCCAAGCTCCCATTTTTCTACCACCAAGAAAAAAATCATTAACATCCTTCACTTTCTTTCTACTATATACCCCTACTGTAATTATTAGAATCAAAAATGAAAATAAAAATAAATATTTAGACAATACAGACACCCTTCCCTATTTTTACTATACTATCTTTAAAGTAAGAACTTGTATTTTGTTCTTTTTTAGTATTCTTAACTAATATATTCTATATAATGTTTTTTTCTCCTGCATAATATAACATATTTTTTCTATTTTTTAAAATTATCGCTTTTATTGTAATTATATATGAGAAAATCCAATCTTAAGTTAAAATAATACTATGAACACAAATATATATCTATGCATAATATAATATTGAAAAAACCATATATTGAAAGGAGTATTAAATTGACTGAAGATAATGCTTTAAATCCAGAAAGATTAAGATGTCCTGAAGATTACACTGTAGTCTTAGATCAAATGAGAATAATGGCAGGTAGAGAAGAAAGAAATATTGAATTATACGAATATCTTATGCGACTAACAATGAATCAAATGGTTGCTCAAGCAAGAATAGTGACAAACCATAGAGTGTTAAGAAGAAATAGAGATACTGCTAGAACAAATTTAGAAATATTAAATGAAACATATCGAGCTCTAACTAATGAGGCATTAAGACCGGTTCGTTTGGAATTCACAAGACCTGTAAGTCTACGTCAAGGAGTAGAGCGAGCATTTTTTAATGAAATAGAAGATGCAGAGCTATACAGAGAAATGATGTTAAATACACCTGTTGGTCCTCTAAGAGACAGATTATTTATCTTATATTCTAATTCTCGAACTAATGTTGATCGTAATAATTTACTTTATACTAGAGCAAGCCTATAATAGTTATTTATAATAAAAAAAAGGGTAGTCAGTATAGTCTTAAACTATATTAACTGCCCTTTAAGCTTTTATTTTAAATATATATAATTTTAATATAAATTAATATCTATTTTTAGATATGATGAATCAATATATAAATGAAAACATTATTCTCTAATTATAAAATTAGTAAAATAAGCTATATACTTAAAGAAAAATCAAGTAATAATAACAATAGAAATATAAATTTTTAATATAATAACGATAGATAATGATACATAACAATACTTATTCATATAGACATTAAAAACATAGAAAAAAGCCGATTTCACCTAGTTATTCTCTGCCCTTAGGTATCTCGGCCAACTTATAAATATGTCTTTTTTAAGCTGTTTCTTTATTATTAACTTCACTTGTTTTAATTTCACTTTTATTAATTTCTTCTAAACAATCTGTACAAACAACTTTACTCTTGTATTCAATTGTTTTTTCAGCATTTCCACAGAAAATACATGCTGGTTGATATTTTTTTAATATAATCATATCACCATCAACATATATTTCCACAGGGTCCCTTTTTTCGATATTCATTGTTTTTCTAAGCTCTTTTGGTAAAACAATTCTTCCTAAATCATCAATTTTCCGCACTATACCAGTTGCTTTCATATGTAATAACCTCCTTTTTTCTTTTATTATAGCAAAAAATGGCTAATGTGTCAATATTTTTGCTAAGAATTTATTATTATTTAGAAAAAAATAATAAAAGAAGGTTTATATTTCAATTTTTGCTAATATTCCATTAATAAACTTTGCAGATTTCTGATCTGCATATTCTTTAGCTAATTCAACAGCCTCATTAATAACCACTGCAATAGGTATATCATTATTCATTTCATATAATGCAATTCTCAAAATATTTCTATCAACATATGCCATTCTATTTATATCCCAATCTATTGCAGTTTGATTAATTATCATATCATATTCTGAGCAATTCTCTAAAACACCGCTAATGAGTTTTTCAAAATAGTAATTTTTTTCTTCTAATTGATTTTCAATTTTTATATTTTCTATTTTTTCTTTATAAGTATCATCTTCCAATTTTTCGGTTAAATCCAGGCTATATAAAATTTGCAAAGCCCATATTCTTTCTTGATGTCGATTAATTCTTTGCATTAAAATCTCCTTTACTATCTTTTTTTAGGGGGTAATATCCGATCTAATAATTTTTTGAAATTTCCTTCTATATCCCATCGAGATCCTATATAATAACCTGCAATTGTACAAAAAAAGACAACTAAAGTCCTCCAAAGACCTATAAACAAAAGCAATAATCCAAAAATAAAACCTAATAATGCACCTAATATCTTACCTTTATTGTATTTGAATAACTCATATAGTTGGAGAAGAACTGTTTTATCCATATAAAAACACCTCACCCATCATTAGTATCTGTAGACGCGACAGTTTCTACTAATATTTTTATTTCTCCAACTGTCACACCAGTTATATCCTCTATGTATGACTTTACAAGCTTTTGTAAATTGCCAGTAATCTCAGGTATATTTTTACTAGGAAAGATTTGAGCCGTTAATTCAATACTTAGGTTCCCATCTATAGTTTTTAAACGGTTCTTTATAGCTGTGATTCCCTCTTGTTCTAAGGCGATATTGTTTACAAGTGTATCAAGTGCGTTAAGGCTAATATCAACTTCACCAATCTTAGACTTACTAATAGGAGTGACTCTCTCTTCACCAGAAAAAATCGGATAAATAATCCAAGCAGAAGCCAATATCAATAATACAAAGACAATAGCATATTCCCAGCTTTGATGTATTTGAGAAAATAATGCTGGTAAAACATCATGATCAGCTAATCCAAATGCATATAAAAGTAATACCATAGATGCAAACATAACAAGAATAGCCATTATAGCTACAGTTAATCTATATAAAATATTCAAAACCCCTCCCCCTTTCAATGAGGTCAAAATTTTACTTGACCTCATTAATATTATTATCTTCTTTTCTTTTTTCATTTCCAAAATTAACACCCTGCACATGCACATTTATTTCTACTGCATTTAGTCCAGTCATACTTTCAATAGCCTGCTTTACATTAGTTTGTATGTTTTCAGCAACCTCTGGAATTGACACTCCGTACTCTAATATAACGGATAAATCAACTACACATTCATCTTTACTTGTATCTACTTTTACTCCTTTTTTATGACCTAGCATTTCTGCAATACCGCTTCCAACACCACCACTCATTCCAGCCACACCTTCAATTTCATCAGCAGCTAAACTTGCAATAATAGCGACAACCTCGTTAGCTATTTTTATTGTTCCTATATTTTGTTCTTCAGTCATCACTGAACACCCTTTCTTAATTTTCTATTTATGATTCAAGCCTTTTTTGAATAAAATTTGTCTGATAATCTCCATCACGGAAAAAAGAGTTATTTAAGATTTTAAGATGAAAAGGAATTGTTGTTTTAACTCCCTCTATATAGAATTCATCTAAAGCCCTCTCCATTCTTGTCAATGCCTGTTCCCTATCTTCACCCCATACAATTAGTTTAGCTACCATTGAATCATAATATGGAGGAATAAAGTATGTAGGAAATACACCACTGTCAATTCTAATACCAGGACCACCTGGAACTATATATGTCTCTAATTTACCTGGTGAAGGCATAAAGTTTTTATCAGGATCTTCTGCATTTATTCTACATTCTATTGCAACACCATCAAAATTTATATCTTCTTGTTTATTCATAAGCTTTTCACCAGATGCTACCCTAATCTGTTCTTTAATAAGATCTACACCAGTAATCATCTCTGTAATAGGATGCTCTACTTGAATTCTTGTATTCATTTCTATAAAATAAAAATCATTATTTTTATCAAGTAAAAATTCAACAGTTCCCGCATTGGCATAATTCACGGACTTAGCTACTTTAATAGCAGTTTCACCAATTTCTTTTCTTAAATCATCTGATAAAGCTGGTGAAGGAGCCTCTTCTACAATTTTTTGATGTCTTCTTTGTATTGAACAATCTCTTTCCCCTAAATGAATTGTATTCCCATACTCATCAGCTAATATTTGTATTTCTATATGTCTTGGCTCTTCTATATATTTTTCAAGATAAACCTCTGCATTTCCAAAGGCTGCTTTTGCTTCAGTTTTTGCAGTTTGAATAGCTTTTACTAATTCTTTAGAGTTTTCTGCTATACGCATACCCTTTCCACCACCACCTGCAGAAGCTTTTACAATAACAGGATAGACAATTTCATCTGCCAAAGCTAAGGCCTCATCTATATTCTCTAAATTATTTTCTGTTCCAGGTACAACAGGAACTCCTGCATTAATCATTGTTTCTCTAGCTTTTGATTTATCTCCCATTAATTCAATAATTTCTGATGAAGGTCCAATGAATTTTATTCCACTACTTTCACACACCTCCGCAAAATGTGCATTTTCAGCAAGAAAACCATATCCAGGATGGATAGCATCAGCCTCTGTGATTTCAGCTACACTCATAATAGCAGGTATATTTAAATAGCTCATATTAGATGATACTGGACCTATACAATAAGATTCGTCTGCTATTTTTGTATGTAAAGCTCCTCTGTCAGCTTCAGAAAATATTGCTACAGAAGAAATTTTCATCTCTTTTAAAGCTCTGATAATACGAACAGCTATTTCCCCTCTATTTGCTACTAATACTTTTTTTAGCATCACTTTACCCCCTATACTGACTCTATTTTGAATAAGGGCTGACCATATTCAACTGCATCTGCATTATCAACCAGAATTTCTACAATTTTGCCCCGTTTTTCAGCTTCTATCTCATTCATTAATTTCATTGCTTCAATAATACATAAAGTATCTCCTGGATTTACTACATCACCTACTTCAACAAATGGACCTGCATCTGGAGAAGGTGCACGATAAAAAGTACCTACCATTGGAGCAACAATCTCTTCATGATTTGTGTCAATAGTTTCCTTACTTTCAACTTCGTTTTTTTGAGGAACCTGGATTGTTTTACTTTCGTGAGCAGGTATATACTCTATTCCTTGTACCCCACGCTTTATTCTTATTTTAGACTCTCCACTTTCATATTCAATTTCAGATACATCAGTTTCACTAAGCATATTCAATAATTCTTTAATTTCTTCTAACTTCATTGATATCCTCCTTATATGTAACTATAATTTACCACTTGCTATATAATTTTATCCAATCCAATGAAAAAAAGCAAGTTATTTTTTTTATACTATTTTACATATTCTATATTTAATAAAAAAATCCTTTTAATCATATCAAAATGATTTAAAATAAAATATTAGTACTGTAAATATAAATATAAATATAAATATAAATGTAAAATGAAAAAAGAAAACCATTGCTGAACTATATAACAACAGTTTTCTTGTTCTTTACAAATTAAGTTTTAATTAATTTTTTTTTCAATTATAGTAACGTCTTCACTTCTAAAACCACTTACTTTTATTATTATATCTCCAATTCTTGCTACATCTTCTCTTTCAAGTCCGTTAGTATGTACAATTACATCTACAGCTTGATCATGAATATAAGCTAATGCATCTTTATAACCTCTTGCCCGAATAAGACTTTCTATTTCCATTTCTCTTTCCATTTTTTCGCTTAGAGCTAACATTAAACGTTGAGCTTCTTTTTTTGTATTATCGTCAGTATTAGGATTGTTTATCATCTCTCTGTACAAATTTATTTGTTCGCTTCTCGCTTTTTCTCTTTCTAAACGATAGTCAATAAAGAAATTTTTATCAACATCTTCTTCTTTAGCCTTTGCGAAATTAACATCTCCTCTACTTTCGTCAGGCAAAATAACATCTTGTTCAATAATTTCAACACCACCCGAGAAATCCATTTGACCTGTTGTAACTCTTTCTAAATCATAAAAATCATCACCTTGATATACAATTATTGACGTTACTAAACCTACCCAAACCATTAATATTACTAACCATATAACCTTCCTTCTTAAAATCACCTGTTTACCTCCTTTCATATGGTAAAACACTAATTCTATGAACTGGTATATCTAATAAATTTGATACAGCTCTAGTTATGTCATATTTGATTTGACTATTTTCTGCTCCTTGAGCAACTATGAAAACTCCTGTAATTTCTGGTAGTGTCTTCCTCCTCACCACTGCCCTTTCACTTCCTGTGCTATCTCGTAAAACTACCAATTGTCTATCTTGATTATCTTCAAGAATTTCTCTTTGACCTCCACTTTGATCTACCTCATTAGTAATTTTATTAAGTAAATTAGTATTATATTCGTATTCATAGCTACTTTGATGTTGAGCATAAATTTTGACTCTGCTTTTTCCCACTCCATGAATTAATGATATAAGCTCTTGTAATTCATTAGCCAGCTGTTCTTCAAAAGATAATACTTCTACTTGATGTCTTTCCTCATTATTGTCTATAAATTGTGTAGAACGATGACTATTATTATCATTACTATCTAGAAATACATTAGCAAAGAGCAATAATAGAGTTCCAATCATACCAAGTATAATTATATTTCTTAATAAAACACTATTTTTACCGCCCCCCTCTCCTTGCTCTATAAAGATATTTTTTAACTCATCTATTATTCCCATTTTTCTATCCTCCTTTTTCCATTGTTACAGCGATATTATCAGTAGGAATTTGAAAAACCTGACTAATATTACTCTTAAGATTTCTAATTTTTATCATTTCATAAGTACTTAATTTCACATCTGTTTCTTCTAATTGTCCATTTCCAGCAATGTCAATTCGTATTTGCTCAATCTGTTTTACCTCTCCAGATTTTAAAATAATATGGATATTTTCTATTAAATAATCATTATCAAGACTTACGTTAATATTATGATTATAATCTTGATAATGTAAGTTCACTACTTCACTTATTTTTGCTGAGATCCTATTTTGATAGTATTCTTTTAAAAGTATTTGATTAGAATCATCGATTTTACTAGCTTCATCTTCTATAAATCCCCAATCATCTCCTAAAATCCTATCAGGTATCATATTTTGAATAGCTGAAAAATCCTGATTAAATATTGCAGTGAACGGTGATAACATAATGGTAATTATAAAAAAGCCCATTACTACCCTTATATATTTACTCATATTGTTTTCTGGCAAAAACATCTCTAATAATGCAGTAAATAATATTATAAAAATAATGTTTCTAACCCATTGTGTAATAGCATTCAATATAATCACCTACCTCATCATAACTGTTAGATTTGCTGTACCAACAAGAACTGTTAAGACAATAAAAAACATAATTGTAACAGCTGTAAGAACTAAAAATACCATAATTAAACTATTAGCTGTATCATTTAAAATATCAACTAGTCTACTATCTGCAATAGGTTGGACAATAGCACTGGCTAATTTGTATATAAATATTAATGCTATCAACTTGACAATTGGAATAGAAATAATAGATACAATAACAAACATAGAGAAAAAATTTAAAGCATTTTTTATAATTAACGAACAAGTAACTATTAAATCTACTGCATCTGAAAAAATACCTCCAATAACTGGTACAAATGTACCTGTTAAGTATTTAGCTGTCCTTAATGTAAGACTATCAGTTATGGCAGCAGCACCACCCTGAAGTAGAAGTCCACCAATAAAAAGCATTAACATTAATCCTAAAGTAGCCATACTAATTTCTTTAAACAATTTCGCTAATCTTGATAGTGATATATTTTCGTTTATTCTAGTAACTATACTCATAACTGCAGATAAGAATATCATGGGAAAAACTACATAATTAATAAGAGTACTTAAAGCAGTAATAATCAAATAAGTTAGAGGATGAAATATAGCTGCAGAGCTTACTGCTCCCATACTAATTAATAATGTGAGTAAAATAGGTAATAAAGCCTGCATAAATGTGACCATTCTATCAACTGTTTCAACACCTATGCTTATTGCAACTTGAAAAGCCTGTAATACAAGTACAGATATAATCAAAAAAATCAATGTATTTGCTGTATTACTAATGGTTTTGCTAGAAAAAGATTGATGAAAAATACTCAAAACTGCACTCATTACTGCTAATATAATAATCTGACCTAATAAATTTAAATTAACAGCCACTTCTCTACCTAAGTTATTTAATATCATTCTCATAACTTGCTGCCAGGAAAAATCAAAGTTTTCCCTTATCTCACCTCTAAAAAAACCTAATAATAGTTCTCTTAAATTTATAGCAGGAAATTGTCCATCAATTTCTCTATTAATTCTATTAACTTCTTTTTGTAAATCAGATAGATTCAAGTCATCAAGTTGTTTGAGGATTAGATTTTCCTCTTCTATATATTCAGTGGCATACAATACTGGGCTTGAAAAGTAAAGGAAAAAAGAAGCTATTAATAAAACACAGATTTTTTTAAGCAAATATTTTTTCATTTTAAAAACCTCTTCTACTTATATTTATGCTGGAATCAGACGAAGTATTGTATCAATAAGTGTTAACATAATTGGAATAGAAATAATCATTATAATAATTTTGGCAGCCATTTCGATTTTCGAAGCCAGAGCTGTCTCTCCACAATCTCTTGTAATTTCCGCGCCAAATTCTCCTATATAAGCAATACCAATAATTCGAATTATTGTATTAAAATATATCATGTCTATCTGTGCTCTACGTGCTAATTGGTTCAACAAATCAAATACTACAGCCACTTGATCTATAATCATAATCAATATCATCAAACATGTAACAATACTTAAAATAAAAGCTATTTCTGGTTTTTCTTGTTTAATAACAATAATTAATATAGCCGACATAAGAGCAATTCCTACTATTTGAAGTATGGCCATTTCATCACCTAAAACCTAAAGACTGTACGTACATTATCAAAAAGATCTCCAATTAATTGAATAACTATCATTAAAACAATAACTACCCCTACTAATGTTAGCATCTGTGCTTGTTCCTCTTTATCAGCCTGCTTTAAAACCACATTAATAACTGATATAAAGATACCTACACCTGCTATTTTAAATATTAAATTTATGTCCATTTAGACACACCTCACTTTTAATAAAATAAGATAATCACCATTAAACTTATAAGCACGCCAGTATATCGTGCTATTTTAACTTTTTTTTCAGCTATTTCATTTGCTATCTCTTCCTGTTGCTCTAAGCGCTTAATTGTTAATTGAATAACATTTATTTGATTATTTAGATCAGAACACCCAATCTGCTGCCCCCAGACCTTCATTATATCTAGATCCTCATCTAACAAATCACACTTATATTTAAATCTCTTAAGTCTTCTTTGCCAAATCTCATCAAAACTTTCTTTCTTTGAATTTTTTAATTCTTCTGCTGAAGAAGCGAATAACTCTGATAAAGGCTCATTGATTACATTTGCTGTTTGTCTTAAGGCTTCTGGTAATATGCTTTGACCATAACTTATCTCTGTATTCAAAATATTCAAAGCCAATTGCATGTCTTTTAATTCCTTAACTCGATTTAGATAAATATTACTCATTATCCACGCAATTGAACTTCCTGAAATAAGTATAAGTAAGGCTCCAAAAAGTTTTATAAACACATTAAACTACCTCCTGTGCATTCCTATCTAGAATCTTTTCAATAGTACCAATACCATTTCTATTGCTTAATATAATATATCTTTCAAACACTTTTATATTAAACAATTCTTTTACAAAAGGTCTTATCATAATACAATCTAAATCTTGGCCATGAACGGTAGTTAAAAGACTTACACCAGCACTGATAGCCTCTTGAACAGCAAGCACATCTTCTTTGCTCCCTATTTCATCTACTGCTATTACTTCTGGCGACATAGACCTAATTAAAAGCATCATTCCTGCTGCTTTTGGACAATTATCTAATAAGTCTGTCCTACTTCCTATATTATTCTGTGGGATTGCATTATATGCCCCTGCAATTTCAGATCTTTCATCAACTAAGCCAATTTTTTTACCTTTAAACTTTATGCAAGCATCACCATCACTTATTATACGAATCAGATCTCTTAATAAAGAAGTTTTGCCACAAAGGGGTGGCCCTATCAACATAGTATTATAAACTCTATTTTCTTTTTGATTGTAAATTTTCAAAAACAAATCATTTGCTAAACCAATTATTTCATGACTAATACGATAATTTATAAAATTTATATTTTTTAAAGATTTAATTTTGCCTTTTTCTAGTACAGCCTGTCCAGTAAAACCAACTCTGTGACCACCTGGAATTGTAATAAAGCCCTCTGCTATTTGTCGTTCTAAGGCATAATATGAATTCTTGGATAATATTAAAAATGATCTTTCTAAATCTTTTTTTTCTACTATATAATTTTTTCCACTATTATCTTTAGGAACTATCTCATTTTCTCTTGTAAGTATCTGTAATTTTTGATTTATTCTAAGCCTTATTTCTATTATGTCGTCAATTTCGATTCTTTTATCTTCTTCTATAAAATTACTAATATTTATAGGCAAAAAATCAAGTACTGATGCAGACATTTTAATCCTCCCTGGTTTGTCCTTAATTATAAAATAAAGATTTTTCTCTATATATAATTAATATTATTTATATTTCAAAATATGCATAATTCTATGTATATTTTTTTTCAATTTCTGAAATTCTAAAGATGGAGGTGTATTTTCTATGGATAGCAATGCCAAAACAACTAGTTATATCGTTGCCGGTGTCGGTCTAGCAGTAACAGCATTAGGTTGGAGTTTACTACCATCGTTATGGGGTGCAGGTATTTTAGGCTTTGGACTCGCTCATGTTATCCTTGGACTACTAGATACTCTAAGGCCCTCAGTTAGAAAATAAATCCCCTGAATTCCATCCAAATTTCATATTTGGATGGATTCTATTTTTAATATCTCTCATTTTGCAAATCTATTAAATAATTACTCAAACATCAAAGCTAAAAATATAGTTTTACCAAGCTTGAACAAACAAATGTTTTGTTTAAAAATTATATCATACGTTTGTTTGTGTATCAAGCAAAAAAAAAGAAAGCATCAGCTCTCTTTTTCTCGTGCCTTAATATCTGCTATAAGCTTATTATTATCAGGAAATTTCCCAAGAATAATAGCTCCAATTAATTGATCATTTTCATTATATATAAGTTTTCTATAATGATTCTTTTCTAATTCTACTTTTGATTTCAATTTCTTATCTAAGTCAATTTCTCCAATTGAGATAAGATCAATACCCAGGATTTTTAGTTTATAAGTATTGACAGGTATTTTAAACTCCATCTTATTTCCTAATATATTTAATCCAGCAATCTTACCCATTTCCTGCGCTGTTGTCCAAAGTCCAAAGACAGTATCCTGAATTTCTACTATATCTCCGGCTGCATAAATATCAGGGATATTGCTTTCAAGGTATTTATTAACTTTAAGACCTCTATTTATTACAAGACTATCTAAAGAAGCAGCTAAATCAATCTTAGGATGACTACCTGCAGAAACTAATACTAAATCAGTATTTATAATTTTATTTGAACTTAATTTAAGCTTTCTTACTTTATCTCTTCCAATAAACTCCTCTACTTTATCATCTAAATAAAGTTTTAAGCCTTTTTCTTCTAATAGTGATTTCAAAACTTGGGCTGCATCTTTGTCTAACTGCCGGGGCAATAAGCGTTCCATTACTTCCACTACTGAAACATTCAGACCTAATTTACTAAGATTATAAGCAGATTCTAGACCTAAAAGCCCACCTCCGAGTACAACAGCAGTATTTGCATTTATAGCATAATTATATATTCTCTCAGCATCCTTAGCGTCTCTTAATGAAAAGACATTATCTTTCCTAATACCTTTAATAGGAGGCAGAAAAGATTTAGCACCATTAGCTATCAATAATTTATCATAAGTATAAGTATTTTTATCACTAATAATTTCTTTCTTCTCAGCTTGAATACTTTTTACAGATTCATTAAGATTTAATTGAATATTATTGTCTTCAAACCATTTTTTATCATGAATGACTAAATCTTTTACAGTAGTTTTTCCAGATAAGCATTCTATTAATCTAGGACGATAATAAAAAGGATATTCTTCATCAGTAATAATTATTATCTTATCGTCTTTTTCTTTCTCTTTTAAAATTTCCTTAGCAGCTGAAACTCCAGCAATACCAGCACCAATAATAAGATATTTCATATAATAGCCAGGTCTAAGATTAAAAAACCAGGCAGATTTCACCTACCTTCTATTTTAACTTTATCCGAAAGCTATCTTACAATGTCTTTCTATATAAAATTTATGTCTTAAATAATTATAATATAAAATTTCTTCAATAATTTATATTAAACTCTTTCAATATATTCCCCTGATCTTGTATCTACTTTAATTAAATCGCCCTCGTTTATGAATAAAGGAACTTGTACTACTGCTCCAGTTTCTATAGTAGCAGGTTTTGAACCACCAGAAACAGTATTACCACGAATACCAGGCTGTGTTTGAGCTACAGCTACTTCAATAAAAATAGGTAACTCAATATCTATAGCCCTACCTTCATACATTGAAACTTCTAATATCATATTTTCTTTTAGAAAATCTACCTTATCACCTAACTGCTCATCTGATAAGGATATTTGTTCATATGTATCTGTATCCATAAAAATATAATCATCAGCATCTCTATATAGATATTGCTTTTGTCTTTGATCAACATGTGCTCGTTCAACTTTTTCATTACCTCTAAAAGTTTTTTCCATAATACCACCATTTTCAACATCACGTAGTTTGGTTTTCACTAATGCTCCACCTCTACCCATTTTTGAATGTTGAAAATCAATTATTTGATAAACTTTAGCGTCAATTACAATAGTTAATCCTTTATGAAAATCACTAGTTGAAATCAAATTAATCAACTCCTTCTTAAAATTTTTTATAAAACAATAATGAAATATAGAAAGTATCAGCAAAGGCAAAAATATCTCTAAAAAGATAGTTTCTTCTGAGAGCTAACTGCCACTAAAATCCCCACTTTTTTGATACTCTTATATAATTATAGCAAATAGATAAAAAAATAACAAGAAAAGCTAGTAAATCCTATCCTAGATTATCAGATATTTTAATAGAATATTTTTAAAATTTTCTTGAGATTATTTTATTAAAATTCTCCGCTTCTCTATAATTCAATCAATTCCTTTGTTGATCTATTTAAAACCTCACAAGCTTCATCAGTGATAAGCAAATCATCTTCAATGCGTACACCGCCCCAATCTGGGATATAAATACCTGGTTCATTACTCACCACCATTCCAGCTTTCAGGTTATGATCACTTGCAAAAGACAAGCGAGGATCTTCATGTACTTCTAAGCCAATTCCATGACCTAAACCATGTCCAAAATTCTCTTTATAGCCAGCTTTATTTATAATATCTCTAGCTATTGCATCAGCATCTTTACAGGACATATTAGCTTTAATGTTTTCAATTACTTTCAACTGTGCTTTTAAGACAATATTATATATTTCCTTCTGTTTATCATCAGCTTTTCCTAAAACTATTGTACGAGTCATATCAGAACAATAACCCTGATAAAAACCCCCAAAATCCATGGTAATAAAATCACCTTTCTCAATTATCTTATCACTTGCTACACCATGAGGTAGAGATGAGCGTTTACCAGAAGCAACTATAAAATCAAAAGCTTTTTCACTTATCCCATTCTTTTTCATGAAAAATTCTAATTCTAATGAGACTTCTTTTTCACTAAGACCAGGTTTTATAAACTGACAGATATGTTCAAAAGCTTGATCGGTTATAAGGACTGCTTTTTTTATTTTTTCGATTTCTTCTTTATCTTTAATTATCCTTAATTCTTCTATAAAAGAATCAACTGCTATTAACTCTGCTTCCAATACTTTATCATATTTTTGATATTGTTTATATTTAACTGCTTTTGACTCAAAGCCTATTCTATTTATCTTTAAATCATTAATTAATTTATTTAAATTTTCTTCAAAATTTCTATTGATTTCAATGATCTCAAAACCTTCTATTTCATTTTTAGCCTGTTCAAGATATCTAAAATCAGTAAAGAAATAATTTTCTTTATGTGTTAATAAGATCCTAGCAGAAGTACCAGTAAAAGTTGATAAATAAAAACAATTGACATTTGAATCAATTAATAAAGCTTCAATATCTTTTTTTTTCAACAATTCTTGTGCTTTTTCTAGACGCAGCTTCATATATTAACTTCCTCTCTGAATTATATTTAATAGTGCTTCTAAAGCATATATGTATCCTTCTGTACCCAGACCAGAAATTTGACCTACTGCTATTGGAGCAATTACAGAATGATGCCTGAATTCTTCTCTCTGATATATATTTGAAATATGCACTTCTATTGTTGGTAATTTAACAGCTGCTAAAACATCCCGCAAAGCTATACTATAATGGGTTAATGCAGCAGGATTAATTACTATTCCCTTATATGTATTTCTCCCTTTTTGTATAAAGTCTATAATTTCACCCTCATGATTACTTTGTACGATATCTACTTCTATATTTAATTTCCTGGCTTTATCTTTTAATCTCTTATTAACTTGCTCTAAGTTCATCATACCATATACTTCCGGTTCTCTAGTACCTAACATATTCAAATTTGGTCCATGTATAACTGCCAATTTTATCATTCTATACCCTCCAATACCTCTTTTACTAATTCATGAGACAGATTCTCATCTATATAAGCTTTAGCTAGGCCATTCAATAATATCCACCTTAATTTGTTTTTCTTAACTTTTTTATCATAAAATAATTTTTCAAAAACTATCTCTTTATTTTCTTGGTATTGAAATTTTATTGGTAACTTATACTTTTTTAGTAGATTAATTATTCTTTGATACTCTTTTTCTGTAATCTTATTGCTTTTATAAGAAAGATCAGCTGCAGCAGCCATGCCAACAGCAACTGCTTCTCCATGATTATACTTTTTGTATTCAGTTACTGCCTCTAAGGCGTGAGCAACAGTATGACCAAAATTCAGTAAAGCCCTTTTTCCTTGTTCTTTCTCATCTTCATTAACAATATTTGATTTTATTAAACATGATTTATATATAATATAAATTAAACTATCTATATCATAATTATAAATATCTTCTTCATGTTCTTCCAGAAATTCTAACAACTCCATATCAGCTATAAAGGCATGTTTAACTACTTCAGCTAAGCCTGTTTTTAACTCTCGAAGATCTAATGTTTTTAAAAAGTTAGGATCAATCAAAACAAATTTTGGTTGATAAAAAGCACCTATCAAATTTTTGCCAGCATCATGATTTATAGCAGTTTTTCCTCCTACACTACTATCAACTTGAGCCAATAAAGTAGTTGGCACTTGTACAAAGGGGATACCCCTCATATATGTAGCAGCAATAAAGCCAGCTAGATCACCAACTACTCCCCCACCTAGTGCTAGAACTAGATTATCTCTTCTAAATTCATTTTCAATTAATAAATCATGTCCATCTTGTAAATATTTATAGGATTTTGACTCCTCACCTGCAGGAACAATATATGTAGTTAATTGATATCCTGCCTGAATTAAAAGAGTGCTTACTTTATCTCCATAAAGATTCATAACATTTCTATCTGTTATAAAAAATATTTTTTTTGAACTTGTATATTCCTTAATATATTCTGCTATATTATTAATAATATTATTAGCTATATATATATTATATTTTTTTTCTTCTGATTTAATATTAAGTTCCAATTTCTTACCATCTTCTAAATTAAAGATATCTTTTTTTTGATTTATCATCTTAGCTCTCCTCCAATCTATCTAATATCATCTCAACAATCTCAGCTACAGAATATCTATCTGTATTAATTTTCTTAGTAAAATAATTGTAATACTCTTTTCTTTCCATTAATATCTTTTCTATTGCTAATAAGGGATCTTCTACATCTAACAAAGGACGATTCTTGTCGTTTTTTACTCTTTTATAAATCTCCTCAACACTGGCTTCTAATAAAAAAGCTTCTGTTTTTCTTGCTAATAATTCTCTATTTTTTGAGGAAAGAACAATGCCACCACCAGTTGCTAAGACAAGATCAGTATCTTCTCTTAAAAGCTTTTCTAGTACACAAGTTTCTATTTTTCTAAAATACTTTTCTCCCTTATCAGCAAATATATCCTTTATTTCTTTATCTGCCTCTTTTTTAATCTCACTATCAGTATCAATAAATTGATAGTCTAATCTTTTCGCTAATTCCATACCTACAGTACTCTTACCAGTTCCCATAAATCCTATTAAAGATATAATCATCTTTGTCCTCCAAGTTTATAATGACTTTTGCTGATAAGCTTTATAATTATTCATTATTTCTGCCATACTGTCTCCACCAAACTTTTCTAATAGGGCTCTCGCCAAAACAAAGCTAAGCATAGCCTCAGCTACTACACCAGCTGCGGGAACAGCTGTTACATCAGAACGTTCTACACTTGCAGCAAAAGCTTCTTTACTCTCAATATCTATAGACTGTAGTGGTTGATATAGAGTAGGTATAGGCTTCATAGCAATTCTTATGATAAGTCCTTCTCCATTACTCATACCACCTTCAATACCTCCAGCTCTATTTGTCTTCCTATAGTAATTTCTATCCTTTGAATAAAATATCTCATCATGAACCTGAGAACCTATTTTAGTGGAATTATCAAATGCAGATCCTATTTCTACTGCTTTAACAGCAGGAATACTCATTAAAGCCTGAGATATTAAGCCATCTAACTTACGATCCCATTGTGTATGACTTCCTAAGCCTACAGGTAATGCTGTAGTTCTTAATTCTATGATGCCTCCTAAACTATCTCCCTTTTCTTTCACAGAATCAATATATTTTATCATTTCTTCTTCTTTTTCTTTATCAAAACAATGTAATGGAGAATCTAAAACATTTTCCTTTAATTCATCAAAGCCTATATTTATAGTTTTCTCACTAGAAATTTCACCAATTTGAATAACATGGCTAATAATCTCAATATCAAAATATCTTAAAAAGCAGTCTGTAATTCCACCAACAGCTGTTCTGGCAGCTGTTTCTCTAGCACTTGCACGCTCTAAGATATTCCTAATATCTTTAGTATTGTATTTAATCGCACCACTAAGGTCAGCATGGCCAGGTCGTGGACGTGTTACTACTTTTTTGATTTCTTTAATTCTTCCATCTTTCTTTATTCTAACAATATCATCTGAACTATCTTCTACTAACTTCTCTACAGACATAACTTGCTGCCAATTTTCCCAATCTTTGTTTTTAATCACAAAAGACAAAGGGCTAGCAATTGTTTCTCCCATACGAACACCACTATATATATCTATCTTATCTGTCTCTATTTTCATTCTACCACCACGTCCATATCCACCTTGACGTCTGGCTAATTTCCTATTGATAGCTTCAATATCTATCCTGATGCCTGCAGGAAGACCATCTATTATTGCTATTAATCCCTTTCCATGTGATTCTCCAGCTGTACTAAAATTTAACATCTACTCATCTCCTCTGATTTTTTCCTAATTCTAATTTAAATCTTATATATTTTAAAGTTTAATTACTTTCGTAAATTATATATTCATATAGACTTAAGTTTATATTATGTTTAAAAAGGGTAAATTATATGTTCTAGAAAAGATTGCTGTATTCCTGCTTTATAAAGAAAAAAATATTAATCAAATATTTTTTTTGTAAATAATCTGCTGAAGAAAGTACTTTAGCTTCTTACATTGACAACGTGTTTTTTTTAACATTCATTGCCTTCCATGCGAGGCTGGTGCATTTTAACTTTCATTCAGCAAATGGCTAAGCAGGAAGTATATTAAAACTATTATAGCAATTGCAAAGTTTGAGCTAATAATATAAAGCCCTCAGTTTTTGTTTGAGTTAAAACAAAAACGAGGGCTTTCTCTTCATAATATCTGATAATTATTTATGGAATATAAATATAGGCTCCTTTAGAAATATTACTCTCATCGTCTATTTGATTATATTCTTTTAATTCTTCAACAGAAACACCATATTGTCTGTATAAACTCCATAATGTAGTTCCTTCATTCATAATAAAGATATTTTCTCTAGGAACTGGAATATAAATATTTGAACCTAATACTATATTATCAGAGTTAACATGTTCTATTAGATCCTTAGAGCTATTATATTTTTTTGCTAATTCATCAATTTCAAGATCATTTCTTAATTGATAATTAAACAAAACATATTCATCTAATTGAATTGCTTTTTTAGCATTCTCTAGATTAGTACTTTTGTCATCAGAAAAACTTTCCTTTGATGAAGCAAGTCTGTTTTCTTCTATTTCTTCATTTTCAAGAACAGCATTTTCAATATACTTGGCTTCTTCTGCTATTTCATCCTCATCTAAATTCAAAATAGCTAATAATTGTTCTCGAGATAAGCTAACTAATCCATTGTCGTCATTAACAGTGTTATCCTCTACTTTATCTTCATCAGAAGTATTTGTTTTAGAATCTACAATAGCTACTTGATCAAATTCCTCTTCTAATTTTTCTTCATTTGTATCAGCAATATCTGCTTGATTTTGATCAACACTTCCCAATCCTTCTTCCTTCTCAACAGCATTTCTATTATCTGCAATATTATCCACTATATCATCTTTTAAAGACTCAGTTTCATTATCTCTAGAACTTTCTAGATTACTCTTCTCTTCTTTATAATTGTTTTCAAGATTTTCTGTTTCATCTGAAAGCATAGCTACTTCGTCAATATTATCAGCATTAGCTGAATTTACTATACGAGGTCTAATAAATATAATAACCTCAGTTTTTCTAGTATCAGACTGTCTATGACGGAATAGTTCTCCTAAAATTGGAATATCACCTAATAAAGGAACTTTAGATAGACTTTCTATAACATCATCCCTAATTAATCCACCAATAGCCATCAATTCTCCATCTTCCAAAATAACCTTAGTTTCTGCTTCACGTGTATTAATTGGCGGTATGGATGTTCCTATAGATTCACCTATAGTACTAATCATAGGCCTTACTTCTAAAGTAATTCTATCATCATTACCCACTATAGGTAAGAACTCCAGGTTAATACCAGCATCAATATATTCCATTTGTACTACTGTACCAGATTGATCCCTAATTGGTATAGGTATTCTTTGACCAATTAAGAGCTTAGCTTCTTCTCCACTAATAGCCATTAAATTTGGATTGGCCAGGGTAGTACTCATAGCATTGGCATCAAGTAAATTCAAAAATTCAGGTAAAGTTAAAGCTAGACCATCAATAAATCCACTATTATTAGAATCTAAGAATTGAATTTGTGATAATTGATTTGGATCAACACCAATCTCTTTCAGATCAGATGTTACAATTTCTTCAATTCTTGCTTCTATAATAACCTGTTGGCGTGGCTGATCAATTTCACTTACAAAACTAATAATTTCTTTTACCTGATCTTCTCTACCACTAACTATAACTTCTCTATTTAAACTATTGATTCTAAAGTTTATATCAGGATAAATACTTGTTACGATATCATTTAAATCATCAAAAGAAGCATAATTTACCCTTTTTATTCTAGTAATATGTCTAGCTTGTAAATCAATATTTTCTGCGATAGATATAGCAAAAGCTAGTTCATCTTTTCGTGCTGTCATATAAAGTTGATTTGTTTCATTAACAGTTTTTATATCCATATCTGGATAAAAACTCAGAATAGTTGAAGCAACAGCATCAATGTCTGCACTTCTAACAGTAATGACTTCTGTTACTAATTCATATTCTTCTCTAGCAAGGTCTAGTCTAGCAATAAATCCTTTTGCTTGTTCAATTTCATTTTCATTACCATTTAAAATCAACTGAGAATTCATTGTATCTGCAATAACCGTTAAACCAGGATATAGGTCTCTAATATGTGATTTTATATAGCTTACATCTGCATAATTTATTAAAACACTTTCCATAGATTCATGTTCAACAACCCTTGTATCTCTTAACCTACCTGCTAAGTCATTAATTAATGCTATAGCTCCTCTAATATTTGTTTCAGAACCATAGAATATAACACTATTTCTACCGTCATTTTCTATAATTAAATTTGGATATATCCTATTCACATAATCTATAAGGAAATCTAAGTCATCATAATTCACTTGTAATATTTCAGCAATATGATCTTTTTGAGTATCCATATTGGATATGAATATTTTTGCTTCTGTAATATCATCTTGTTTACCTTTTAAAACTATCTCGTTATTTCTTCTATCAGTTAGAACCTCTAATTCATTAAATACACTACTAAGCAATTGCTGTGTTTCCTCTAAATCAGCATACTTTAGTCTTACAGTTTCAATACTCATTTGAGCATATATACTATCAATTCTCTCTGGTGTAGCTACAACAACTGTATCTTCATACCATCTATATGATAGGTTATATGTTTGTGTAATAAGATCAAGTGCTTCTCCAAAAGAAACATTATTCAAGCGTATTGTAATACTACCGCTGACAGATCCATCTGTAACTAAATTCGTATCAGCTAATTCTGCTATTGTTCTAAATACATCCCTAACATCAGCATCCCTAAAATTCATATTAATAAGTGTATCACTAGCATTAATAACTATAGTGAAGTTTAATAATACTAAGAAAATCATTATCATTATTTTTAATCTCTTTTTACCTGATCTCACTTAAACCACTCCCCATTTCAATTTTAAAGTTTATACCTCTATAATTTATATTGATTCCATCATCTACTATACTAGTTATAAGAAAGTCTTCAATTACAGTATTATTTTCTACAATTAATATTTCATTATTATGATTTATCACCGCTAATCTTTTCTGATTATTACCTATAACTCCACTTAATTGAAAGGGTACCATCTCTTTGACTTCATCTACAGTTAAGCTCGCGTAATCACCATCCCTTTCTGATACTCTGTATTCTTGAAAAGGATTCCTAAACCTTCTTCTATAAGTAAATGCATCTGCACCTTTTGCCAAAATTTCTCGTGCACTTTCCTCTTCAACAATTACCACTGGAGATTCTTCTTCTCTTTCCTCCTCAAGTTCAGCTTCTTCTTGAGCATCCAGTTCCTCTGAAGTATCAAGTTCTTCATCATCTAAATCTTCTTCTATATCAGCCTCTTCTTCACTAGTACTACTCAAATCATCTACTTCTTCTTCTAAGAGTGCTTCTTCTCTCATCTCAATAGGCTCTACACTAGCTGTTTCAGTCGCATAATAATTAAAGTAGTAGTAAAGGCCTCCTCCAATTAAAATTAAGAACAAAACTGCTAATAAGATCTTGTCTGATTTTTTCATTTTCAAGAGTCACCACCACCAATAAGTAAGTCATTATGAAATACAAAAGTACCATTTATCCTTAGTAAATCATTATCATTATTTTCTTTCCTAATGTTAATTCTTTCAAATTCTATAAATCCATCCAGGCTTTTTATACCATCTATAAATCCAACTAGTTGTTCATAAAAACCTCTGGCCTCCATATTTATCCTAGTAGAATCGTCAAGTTCTTGAGGTATAAATGCTATAATCTCCAAACCCGAATCAGCAGACTGTGATTCTAGAACCTGTAGCATAGCAGGTACAGATTCGATCATGTTTTCCTGTATTTGGTCTTCAATATATCTAAGTTCTTCATATCTTTTTTCTAATTCAGGCATCTTACTTATAGTAGCTACATGCATATTATATGTAACCTCTTTATTTGATAATTCTTGATTGAGAGAATCTATTCGCCCAAGCATCGGTTCATATAAAAGAAAATAATAGATTGCAGCAATAGCAAAAACAGCTAAAAAAACTAACATTAGCCTTTCGCGTCTACTAAGATTATTAAACATAATCAATCAGCCTCCCCAGTAATAACAGCCTCTATATTAAATTGTGTATCATCATTACGTGTCAGGTTAATAAGTGTAACATCATCATAAACTGGAGATGTCTCCATATTATCAATCAAAGTTAATATTAATTGATTACTAGCAGCTCGTCCATTTATGCTAATATTCCTGTCTTCGATCTGTAAATTTAACAACATCGTATTATTGGGAATCACATAACCTTTTTCAATCAAAGCTAGATCCCAGACATATTTGTATGCTTCCATTTGTTCTTTTATATTTTCTAGTTCCTCAACTTTCCTATCCAATCTATTGTATTCAGCAACCCTTACTAACACATTATTTATTTGATTGTCTAGATTATTGATATCCTGTTGAAGGTAACGGCTGTCCTGTACTAACATGAAGTAATAGATTCCTAAAGCAATAAGAACTATAGAAACTCCGATAACAATCGCTACTTCTTTCCAGTTAATTTGATATGCTTTGTTTCTTTCCTTTACTAAATTAACCCTCATCGTTCAACACCTCACTTAAACCCAGACCAACTGCTATAGCGAATTCTTCGTCTCTCATACCCTGGCTATCTCTGACTCTTAAATTATTATAAGGGTTTAAAATTTCTAAGTCTCTACCTATTTTATCGGAGATAATTTCATCTAATCTTTTAAGACGAGACCCTCCACCAGTTAGGTATATTTTTTTTACTTTATTACGATATTTCATACTATAATAATCTAAACTTCTAGCGATTTGATCTGCCAGATTATTTGCTATAGATATTATATATTGACTTTCAACCATACCGGTAGTAGCAATCTGAGCCATGGCTAAATCTAAATCTTCTGAGCTATCATCTTCTTGAATTCCTTTTTTCTTTTTCATATTCTCAGCTTCATTATAATTTATTTTGTGTTCGTCCATAAAAACTTTAGTAAATTCAGCACCACCAAGGTCCAAATTACGAGATAGATAAATATTCTTACTATCACCTATTATAACTCTTGTTCCTGCATTACCAATATCAACAACAGCCATAGTATCATCGATTCTATTTTGGTAATCAATGATTGACATTAAAGCCATTGGTTGAATATTAACTACTGCAGGCATAATACCTATCCTACCAAATACACTTAATAAATTATCCAACATATCTTTTTTTGTAGCCACTAAAAGGATCTCTAGAAGTTCTCCTTTTCTGTCTAAAGTAATAAAATCTTCAACAGCACTATCAACTGGGAATGGTAAATGATCCTCAGACTCCCATTTAATAGCTTCAGCTAACTGTTCTTCATTGTCCATAGCTGGTAATTCCATGTTCCTAATAATTAAATTATTACTAGCGATACTTGTAACAATCCTATCGTTCCTACAATTAAGTTCATTGGAAATATCTTCTAGCCTATTAGCAACTACAGCTTCATCGACAATTTTGCCATCTTTAATTGATTGATAAGGTAAGCTTTTCATAGCAAAACCATCAACTATAAGTTCATTTTTCTTTTTAAAAAACTTAACTGCCTTAATACTGTCAGTGCCAATATCAATTGTTGTAAACTTTTTCTTCAAAAACATCTACTTCACCTCACATTTTTAATTTCTAGATTCATCCCAATCAACGAGAGAAATATCACCCGTATTTCTTAAATCAGGATCTTCATGCAATAAAGCTTCAGGAATATCAATATTATTTTGGGCTAAAGCTTCATTAAAAACTTCTAAAAATCCATTATCATATTCTAAATCAAATCCATCAGGTCCAGTATTTATATTATTTTTAGCTGTAATACTCCCCCTAAGATTAATTCCTTCATTATTGTTAAAATCCCCTTTATCTTCTCGTCCTTCATATTCAGGAAAATCATTTGAATTTACATATATCATCCCTTGCATATTAAGCTGTAAGTTAGGAAAATTAGAATTAGATAAAAGGATAGCATGATTATCAGTAAAATTCTCACCGTCATAATTTATATTTACAGTTGTATTATTATTAAAGTTAGTATCTTCCAAAAGTATAATGCCATTACCTTCAATATTGATATTTACACCATTAAATGCCATTTTACGCAAATCTAAAATTTCATTTTCTTTAATTTGAATAGTCACATCGTTATTAATTGAATTAAGTCTATTTCCATTTTCATCAACTAGTGAACCATATGTCATATTCCCATGAGCTATAATATTCTGTATTAACTCACCCATTGCATCTATTTGACCTTGTTCATGCTCACTTAATTCCCTTCTACTATTCTTGGGGATTACTATACCTTGATCATCACCATTAATTCCATCTTGTTCTTCAGCACCCTCAAGCACTTCTACAGGTCCATATGTAACTTCTTTACTAGAATCAACAGTTGTATTCTGATGAACATTAATTTCACTACCTGCATTCATTGAATTATCAAAAATACCATCTGCAAGTCCTGATAATCCCTGTTGATATGTAGCAGTAATTTTCCTATTTATATCATTATAAGTTAGACTTACAATTAATTCAACTTGATTGCTATCTATAACACGTTTTATATCGTTTATTTCTATATCCAGATCACTAGGATGATCATCTATAGCTGTAAGAAAATTAGTAACTTCATCTTGAGTCAATTCATCATCATTATCCCAAAAATCAGGATCATCAGTAGTATCTTCATCAAAGTGAAGATAATATAAATACTCTATAGCAGACTCCGCATAATATTGTGCTTGAAAGCTGTTTTTCTCATAAGTAACCATTCTATATTCGCTAAATATAGAGCTATTCAAACTAAGCAAGAAGACTAATAATACTGTGCATATCAAAAACGTAAATACTAGAACAGAACCATCTTCTCTGTTCATAAATTCACCCCCAAAGATTTTGAACTCTAATTAGAAGGAACTACTATTTCAAAATTATTTAAACTTAATAATCTAGGATAGAAATTTTCTGTAAAAGTATAAGTATTGTCATGCTCACTTACTATAGTCATCTGTATTTTTAAGACACCGTTATTATCATCAAATTCAACAAGCATATCTCTTACACCCGCATTTCCTTCTCCTGAAACAAACCTCATTTTATTAGAAGAAATAGTTGGATTATACCAATCTCTCTCATAATACAAATCTGTATTGTCTATACCAAAAGTTATAGCATTATATTCTCTAGCATTTACTTCGCGGGTAGAAGGGAAAGTTAGTTTTAACTCTTGATTAGCTGGATTCCATTCAATATGATTTGCAATTCTAACATAAGGTGCAATTCGAGAATTTATTACTCTATGTAATTGCTGAAATTCTATACGCTCCTGATTACGATCATATGCTTGACGACCAGCAATATAAGTATGGGAAAAAGCAAAAAATACAAAACCTAATATAGCCAAAGCAGTTAAAATCTCAACAAGTGTGATGCCATCTTGTTTTTTTAGTTTCATATAATTACCCCTCCTCCGCAATCAAAGTTACGAGTGAAGCTTTGTCTTCAGATCCCACTTTTACTTTTACAGTTACTCTTTTAAGTGAATCATCAGTATTAGCTATTATAACTTCAGTGATATTCAGTTCATAAACTGCTCTTAAGTCTGCATTCTGAGTTATAATATTTAGAATATCAGTGTTATCAGGTGTATAATTCCAATCATCTCTATATCTAGACTTTATTACTTCAATTGCCTCTGAAGCTAGACGAATAGTCTGGGCTTCAATTTCTCTGTCATAAAAAAATCTGAAATGATTAGCAAAATAAGTAAGTAGAGTAACAGCAATGATACTAAGTATTACAATACTTAGAAGAACCTCTATTAAAGTAATACCTTCATTATTCTTTAAAAAAGACTTCCTCATAATATACCCCCTTAACTCTACTAAGAACCTCTCCTAATCCTTCCACTAGGAGATACTATAAGATCAATACTTTTATCAGAGTATTCAATAGTAACAGTTCTTCCACTTGCTGTACCAATTGGTCCAAAAGAAACTCTTACATTACTAAGCTTAACATTATCATCAAAGCTAACACTTTTGATGTAATCATTATTATCTTTATAAATCACAAATTGATTATCATCTTTAACCTCAAAATAGTGTCTACGTGAATTATAAATTGCCAGTTGTTTCGTCTGCCTTAATGATAATTCAATTTCTCTAGCAAATCTCTCTATTTTTGCACTCTCTATAAGAGTATTATATTTGGGATAAGAGATTACTGCTAATAATGATATTAAAGATATAATTAATAATATTTCAAGAAAAGTAAAAGCATTTTCCTTATTCATAAATCAAAACCTACCTATTTAAATAATTAAAAATAAAGACTTATATACCATTCAAATATTTGTTGGCCATAAAATATGCTAATAATAGCACCAAAACTTATAAAGGGGCCAAAAGGAATTCTCGTCTTACGTGACATAACTCCAGTTACCATTAATGTAAGACCCAAAATAGAACCAATCAATGAACCTATAAAGATAGCAAATAGACTGTGCTGCCAACCAAGAACACCACCAATCATAGCTATTAGTTTCACATCACCCATGCCTAAACCCTTTCCATAGATTAAGGCTATTATTAAAAGTAAACCGCCTGGGATTATAATCCCATATAAAGACGATAAAAAAGAAATATGATTAAAAAATATTGCAAGAATTAAAGAAATAATAATACCTGGATATGTAATTTTATTAGGTATAATCTTATATTTAATATCTATGCCAGAAGAAACAAGTAAAGAAGCAATTAATAAAGAATAAATAATAAAAATACTATTTAAGCCAAATTTTACATATAATAATAAAAATAAAAATCCTGTTAATAATTCCACTAAAGGATATTGCCAACTAATCTTTGTGCCACAATACTTACACTTAGCTTTATTAAAGATAAAACTTAAAACAGGTACTAGATCAGTAATTTCCAATCTTTTTTTACATTCTGGACAATGTGATGCTGGAAAGACAATAGACTCATTCCTGGGCAAACGATAAATAACTACATTAAGAAAACTTCCTATAATTAATCCTAGTATAAAAATATATATTGCTAATAACATATGTACACCTGCTTTTTAAGTTTAGTTATTATGTTCGATTTTAAAACCATTATCATCATGGAGAAGATAGACTTTATGGCCAGCACTAGTATCTTCAAATTCAATTGCAAAGACATGATTATCCCCATCTGCTCCTATAATACTCAAACTATAATCAGAACTTGGTTGTTGAGAAAATGATACATCCCAACTCTCCCATCTGCCTGGTGTGCCAGAACTATATCCCTCTAAATATCTAGCAGCTATCGTATTAAACTGACCTACGTTAACTGGGTATTGCTCTTCATCTAAATAATACACCTCAACAGCTGACCTTAATGCCCTTAAAGCTGCAACAGCCTCTGTCATTTCAGCCTGCCCAAGAATACCAGTCAAACGAGGAACAGCTATAGTAGATAAAATTCCTAATATAACAATTACAATAAGTATTTCAATTAATGTAAAAGCTTTCTCTTTTATTAAAAAATATCTTAACTTTTTCATAAAATCTTCCTTTGCATATCGGAATTTTATACTATAGAACAAAACTTAATTAATATATTAAGTTTATTACAAGGGATATTATCCGGTACATATGTACCGGATAATATCCAATTTTAATTAATTATGGATGTATTCTATATTCCATATCTCCAGCGGCATCCTCATCTCGCAATAAATAAACTCTTAATATATTTGGTGCTGTACCTGTTTCCATTTCAATTCCAAATACATCGTTATTCGCAACAGTACCATTTATATCAGCTCCATCAACTCCAGTAAAAGTAGTAGGATCTTGATCAAATGTTATTGTCCACCCTTCCCAAGTAGTATTTGTAAGATCATAGCCATCTAAATACCTATCTGCAACTCTAGAATTAAATATAGCAGGTGTCGTAGGATAATTTCCATTTGTATCTTCTAATTGGTATATTTCTAAAGCAGATCTCAATGAACCCAAGGCAGATACAGCTTCAGCTTCTACTGCTCTATCCCTAAGACCTGTCAAACGTGGTACTGCAATTGTAGCAAGTACTCCTAGTACAGCAATAACAACCAACAATTCAATTAAGGTAAAACCATTTTCACTTCTAAGATTTCTACTAAACATTTTCATAATTCTCTCCCCTTTTCTGTTATATTCCTTTCCTACATAAAACCTCAATCTAAAATACAAAGTACTTTATTGTTGCTTGCTTCACCCCCTATTGTAATTTTTTTTCTTTATCTTACAATAAATTTCTATAGCACTAGAAATGTGAAAACATTTCAAACATTGGCAATACTATGGCTACAACTATAAATCCAACTACAACTGCTAGGAAAACAATCATTGCTGGCTCAATTAATGCGATAGAAGCATCAATTGCAGATTCAACTTCACTATTAAAGAATTTACTTATCTTTCTTAACATTAATTCAATAGAACCAGATTCTTCACCAATTTTAATCATCTGTACAACCATACTAGGAAATTCTTTTGATTCAGAAAGTGGTACTGATAGATTAATACCTTCTCTAACCTTTCCTCTTGCATCTATTAAAATTCGAGAATATACAGCATTATCAAGTACCTCTTCAACTATAGCTAATGATGAAAGAAGATCAACTCCACTGGCAAGTAATATAGCTAAAGTGCTTGCAAATCTTGAAACTAGTACTTTCTGCATCATGCTTCCAATTACCGGTATCTTGAGTAACAATTTATCTAATTGCTGTTTACCCCTTGGTGTTTTCTTATATTTGCTAAATGCTACAACAAATACGATAAGTGATATTAAAATAGCCCACCAGTATGTCTGGAGAAAACTACTCATTGCTAACAAGATTCTTGTAGGCAATGGTAATTGGGCTCCAAAATCAGCAAACATACTAACAAAATTAGGAACAACTACAGCTATCAAAAATATAACAACTGTTACAGCAACAGTAAGAATGGTTATTGGATAGTACAAAGCTGATTTGACCTTACTATTAATTTCATCCTGTCTTTCAAAGTGAATTGCTAACTGACTTAGTACTCTATCTAGCACACCACCAGCTTCACCAGCTTTAACTAATTGACAATAAAGTGGTGGAAAGACATCAGGAAATTTCTTCATAGCTTCTGATAATCCTGTACCGGTTTCAATATCTTCTTGAATACCACGTATAACCTCTTTCATACGGGGATGATCAGTTTCCTGATACATAATATTCATACATTCTACTAAACTAATACCTGCATCAATCATTGCAGAAAACTGCTGACTAAAAGTAGTCAGGTCTTTAGTCTTAACCTTTTTACTTCTTTCAAAAAGACTATTTACTTCCTTCTTGGCTGTAGCCTCTTTTACGGAAGTCACAAAATATCCATTTTCTTTTAGCTGTCTTGCTACCATTGAAGAATTTTCAACTTCAATGCTACCACTAATCTTCTCTCCGTTATTATTAACTGCTTGATAATCATATACAGGAGACACAATGAATTCCTCCTAACTCATCCTATCTAGTCTTTTTTTAACATAATCAGGATTATTTGAACGTTTAAGGACAGTAGTTCTTGTAATAAGACCTTTTTCATATAATCTAATCAAATAATTATCCATAACAATCATACCATATTTTCCACCAGTTTGAATCACTGATTGAAGTTGCGAACTTTTGCCTTCGCGTATTATGTTACTTACAGCAGGAGTGCCAATCAAAACTTCTAAAGCGGCTACCATGCCTTGACCGTCTAAACGAGGTATTAATTGCTGTGCTATAATCCCATTCAAACTTGAAGCTAACTGTATCCTTACCTGCTGTTGTTGTCTAGCAGGAAAAACATCAATAATCCTATCTATTGTCTTGGGAGCATCACTTGTATGTAAAGTTGCTAAGACCAAATGTCCTGTCTCAGCTGCTTCTAAAGCAATGGAAATAGTTTCAAGATCACGCATCTCACCAACCAGGATTACATCTGGATCCTGACGTAAGGCTGCTCGTAAACCATTTGCAAAGGATTGTGTATCTATACCCACCTCACGTTGATGTACTATTGAACTTTTATGTACATGGAGATACTCTATTGGATCTTCAAGTGTAAGTACGTGACAATTTCTCTTCATATTTATTTCATTAATCATTGATGCTAAAGTAGTAGACTTTCCACTACCTGTTGGTCCTGTACACAAAATCAAGCCTTTTCTTTGTAAAGCAAGTTTTTTTAATATTTCAGGCAATCCTAAATGATCAACAGTTGGGATTTTTGATGGAATTACACGTAGTGCTAAACTAATCGATCCCCTTTGTTGATAGGCATTTACCCTAAAGCGAGTAAAGCCAGGAACACTATAGGAAAAGTCTAATTCTCCTTTATCATCAAAGGTTTTTCTTTGTTCTTCATTCATTAGGAACATAATAATATCTCTTAAATGATCTGCATCTAAAGTTTCAGGATATGCTTCAAATACTTTTAACTGACCTGTTTCCCTTACTATTGGTTTTGAATTTACTGTTAAATGAAGATCAGATATAGATTCTGATTCTACTACTGCTTTAAACAATTCCACTAATTCCATGCCACCACTCCTTACAGACTATATTAGTACTCTAATTATTTCTTCATATGATGTTATACCCTGTCTAAATTTTGCTATTCCATCTTCCATCAAAGTAGTCATGCCATGTTCTTTTGAATAATTTTTTAATGTTTGTTCTCCAGCATCTTTAGATATATATTCTTTAAGTTTTTCATCTACTATTAGTACCTCATGAACAGCTATACGACCTTTATAGCCTGTGTTATTACATTTTGGACATCCCTTAGCTTTATAAAATTTGCCTTCAGGATCTCCTTTTAATAAAGTAAGTTCATCTGCACTTGGTTCATAACTTACTTTACAGCTTTTACATAGTCTTCTTATTAACCTTTGAGCTACAACACCTATTATTGTTGAAGCAGCCATATATGGTTCAATGCCCATATCAATCAAACGTGTAATAGAACTGGCAGCATCATTTGTATGTAATGTGCTTAAAACAAGATGTCCGGTAAGTGAAGCACGAACTGCAATTCTAGCAGTTTCTTCATCCCTTATCTCACCGACCATTACTATATCTGGATCCTGACGCAAAATAGAACGTAAAGCACTTGCAAAAGTCAGTCCAGTTTTCTTGTTAGCTTGAATTTGATTAACCCCTCCAATTTGATACTCAACTGGATCCTCAACAGTAACTATATTTTTTTCTGGAGAGTTTAAATTATTTAATGCTGCAAATAAAGTTGTAGATTTACCACTTCCAGTTGGACCAGTAACTAACAAAATTCCATGGGGTTGTTCTATTAGTCCTTTAAATCTTTGAACATTATTATCATTAAAACCTAATTTCTCTATATTAATTAAGTTTGAATCTTTAGTTAAAAGACGAATAACCACTTTTTCTCCAAAAACTGTTGGTAAAGTTGAAACACGTAAATCAACTTTTATTTCATTAACAGTTATAGCTATACGTCCATCTTGAGGTATACGCCTTTTGGTAATATCTAAATCAGCAATAATTTTCAGCCTTGAGATTAGTGCTGCTTGAGAATATTTTGGTGTTTTCATAATTTCTCTTAATACACCATCAATACGATACCTTATTCGCACACCATTTTCTTGTGGCTCAATATGAATATCACTGGCTCTTGCCTGTAAAGCCTGAGTTATAATGCGATTAGTCAATTTAACTATAGGTGCATCTTCTACCATTTCTTTTAGCTTATCTAACTCTGGTTCATCACTGCTTTGATAGTCATCTAAACTAGCAATAATATCTGTAGTATCTTCCTCACCTATAGAATAAACCTGATTTATAGCTGTTTTAATTTCCTCTAATATAGCTATTCTAGGTTCTATTTTTAATCCAGAAGTCATTTCTAAATCATCTATAGCCAAAAGATTAGATGGATCACTCATAGCAACTAATAATCTATTGCCTTTTTTCTCTAAAGCGATTACGTTATGTCTTTTAGCAAGATGTTCTGGTATAAAATGAGCTAATTGAGGATCAAATATGTAGTTAGATAATTTTACATGGGGTACACCTAATTGGAATTCTAAGACCTGAATTAAGTCATCTGCACTAACATAATTTAATTCAATAAGAATTTCCCCTAGTCTTTTATCTGATTCCTTTTGATGTTTTATAGCATCCTCTAATTGAGCAGGTGATATAAAATTGAAATCAACTAATAATTCACCTAATTTTTTATAATGTTGAGCAGCCATATATGATTTCCTTTCATTATAACTTTTTCAATATTAAATATATTTATAAATCTTGGTACAATTTACTAATATTATTATCTTATATTAATAATACTCCATAAATTAATAAAGTCCTGCTTAATTTTTAAATAAATTCCAACAATTTTGAATTCATTTTTCTCCTATGACAATAATTACATATTCATTGACAATTCCCGCCATTTAGATACATTTATTTCATGATTTGTCCAAATTTTAAATGATTCAATACCTTGATACAATAACATACCCATACCATTTATATTTGGAGCAGATCTTCTTTTTGCTGCTTTTAAGAGACTTGTTTCTTGTGGATTATACACTAGGTCGACTACTAATATATCTTTATTAAGATATTTTTCCTTAATTAATGGTTCCACATTATGCTTAGGTGACATTCCAACAGGTGTTGTATCTATTATAATATCCACCTCAGCAATAAACTCTTTATAGATTTTTTCATCTAGTAAATTAACTTTAATAAGAGAATCCGGATAGTAAGCCTGCCAATCCTTAGCCAAATCCTTTGCTTTTGATATCGTCCTATTTAATAGATGAATTTCACCAACCCCTTTTTGTAGTAATGCAATACCTGTTGCCCTGGCAGCACCACCAGCTCCTAATATTATTGCTTTTTTGTCTTTGATAGTAAAATTAGCATCTTCTTCTATCATACGACTTAAACCAATTACATCAGTATTATACCCCTTTAAAACACCATTTTCATTAAGAATAGTATTTACTGCACCTACTTTCTTTGCTAAAGAGTCAATTTCATCTAAAAGTGGTATAACAGCTTCTTTATATGGAATAGTAACATTTAATCCACGAACATTGATAGCTCTAAAACCATGGATAGCCTTTTCTAACTCTCCTTCTTTAATTGGAAATGCTAAATAAACATAATTAAGCCCCATTTCCTTAATACTATGATTGTGTAAAAGGGGTGATAAAGAATGAGATAATGGGTATCCTATTAATCCTAAAATTTCTGTATTTATATCTACCATGATAACACCTCAATTATTTAATAAATATAGTAATAAATCCAACTGTATTATTTCAATATTCTTAATTATATCTTATTCATAAGAAATTAAAATATAATAAGAAAAGAAAAATAAATATAATCGTATTTAATATTTAAAATATTATACCTAATTTCGCTCTTAAACTTTCCTCATCCATAACAACAATTTTACGCTTATACATTTTAATAATATTTTCATCAATAAATTTATTTATTAATTTAGTTATTGTTACTCGGGAAGAACCCATTAAATTTGCAATTTCCTGGTGGGTAAGAACAATATCAATCATTTTACCACTTTGAACATCAATGGCAAAATCTTCAATAAATCTTACTAACAAAGCAGCTAAGCGCCCTTCTGCATCTTCAAAAACTAATTCTCTAATTTGACTAGTTAATAATCTGGTTTTTTTAGCAAGAGCTTCAATAATTTTAATAGCAACTCCTGGTTCTTCACTTATAATGTTTTTTAGGTCTTCTGCATTAACAATTACTAAACGTGCTTCATCTATAACCTCAGCAGTAATAGGATTAGTATCTTGATCAAACAAAGACATTTCTCCAAATATATCGCCTGCCTGTAAAATTGTCAAAACTTTTTCTTTACCTTCCGTAGATATCATCGTTAGTTTTACTCGACCATCTATTAATATATACAAATTTTCATCATTATTATCTTCAAAAAAAATAATCTCATTTTTATAATATTTTTTTTCTGAAGCTCTTTCACATATCAGCTTGACTTCATCAGCTTCTAATTTAGAAAAGATCATTAATTCCCTTAGACATTTTCTCGTTTCTTCCAAAACAATCCCTCCCTCTTTTTTCTACTTACAAGTCTTACAATGACCATAAAATTTTATTCGATGATCAATAATATTAAAATCGTATTCTTCTTGTAAATTTTTTTCGAATGATTCAAGCACTTGATCATTAAATTCAATTATTTTTCCACAATCAAGACAAATTAAATGATGATGATGCTTGCCCTCTAAATTCAGTTCATAACGTTTGTATGTATTATCAAAATCTAACTGATGGATAATTTTCAGTTTACACATCAATTCAAGAGTGCGATAAACAGTTGCTAAACCTATATCAGGATTTATACTTTTTACTTCTTCATAAAGTTCTTCTGCACTAAAATGTTTTTCTGGATTTTGAATTATTACATCTAAAATATCTTTCCTTTGAGAAGTTAATTTATAATTATTATTTTTAAATCTATCTACCATTTTTTCAAATATATTTTTCTCCAAAGAAATCACCACCTAATATCTATTTTATCAATAAATTAATATTTAGTAAAGTATTTAAGTATTTTTACTACTAAAATGATTCATTTTAGATACTTTTTCAAAATAACTCATAAAAGTTATTAATTTACTATTGACTTATTAAAATAAGCATAGTATAATAAAAACATAAAATATTGTCGAATAATGTTATTAAAAGGAGGGTTTTGAATGAAATCAACAGGTATTGTAAGGAAAATTGACGACTTAGGTAGAATGGTGATCCCTATTGAACTAAGGAAGACTATGAACATTGACAAAAAGGATCCAATGGAAATCTATGTAGATGAAGAAAAAATCATCTTAAAAAAGTATGAACCTGCATGTATTTTCTGTGGAAATGCAGATGCAACTTTTGAATTCGAAGGTAAAACCGTATGTAAAGATTGTTCTGATAAAATGGCTACTAACTAATAGCTACATAAAATTAGCACCCAATTGGGTGCTAATTTTTTATTTAATTCTATTTTATTTTGCAAAGACATGATTACCAATTTCTATTACTATAGGTCTTTGGGAAATCCAAGCTAGATTAGTTGCAATTCTAGGATTATAAAAGAATAATGCACCATATGTTGGATCATAACCTAATAAAGCAGCTCTAGCAGCCTCGATTGAAGTCTGCGATGGATAATAATTAACCTGACCATCAAGAAAACAACTAAATTGATTCCTTTGTGTTACTACTTCTCTTATGTTATTTGGAAATCTATCATCCTTAACTCTATTTAAAACAACTGCACCTACTGCAACCTGTCCTCTAAAGTTTTCACCACGAGCTTCGCCATGAATTACATAAGCTAATTGAATAATCTCATCTCTCGAAACATCCATTCTACTAGATAATTGGCTTTGTGGTAAAACAGCTAATGTCTTAGGGCCTGCAACTCCATCGACAGTCAAGTTGTTTTTTCTTTGTAAATTACGTACAGCTTGCTTGGTATTTGCACCATATAAACCATCTACTCTATCTTCATACAGACCTATACCTCTTAATTTCTGCTGCAATATAGCAACATCGGCTCCTTCGTCGCCTCTCCTTAATACTCGTTCACCTAAAACTAAATTATAATTATTGCTAGCTTCCACTTCATAAATAAAAAGTACAAGTATTATAAGTAAAAATACCAGGAGAAATTTTTTATTCATATTTTCCCCTCCCTTTAAAAACAATTTTTTCTAAAGACCTCATAACTTTGGTGGAGATTAATTCCTTTTCACTCAAAGGGTCAACTAATATTGTAGTATACCCCATTCTATTTCCACCAAGTACATCAGTAAATATTTGATCACCTATTACTGCAATTTCATTTGTCTTTAGACCTAAAATATTTTGCGCCTTTTTAAAAGCTCTTTTACTTGGTTTTATGGCCTGTCCAATAGCCGGTAACTTAAGTTCTTCACTAAAAAATTTAACTCTTTTATCCTTTCCATTGGAAACAAGACATATTTCAAAACCTTCATTATTGATTTCATCAAAAAAATCAAGAAGCTCCTTAACGACGGCTTTTTCAGACCAGGGTATAATGGTATTATCAATATCAAATATCAAACCCTTAATTCCTTTTTCTTTCAGCAAATCAAGATCAATCTTATAAACATCCCGATAGTACTGATCTGGTTGTAACTTATTAATCATTATACAGCACCTACCATTTTAAATTATTAACTAATACTAATTTTTTTATACATTATAATTAATTAGAAATTGTATTAGCTTATCTAGCCTATAAGTATATAATAATTAAATTCTTACTAAATGTCAAATTGAATATAAAGACCTAATTTTTTTAAAAAAATAATGAATTATTTTGATATATTTTCTTGTTTTTATAATAATAACTATTGACAATTTTTGTCCTAAATAGTATCATTGAATTATGAATTGTATTAATTTGTTGAAAATTCGAAGTAAGGTGGTTGGAAATGAATCTTAAAAATGAAGAAGGCATGACACTTATATTGGTTTTAGTTTTAATTACAATTATAATTATTATTGGTGCTACAATTCTAAATTCTGTTTTATCAGAATATAAGGCTACTGTAAATGAAGAGTTGCGTCAGCAAGCACATTACATAGCTATGTCAGGTGCAGAAATAATGGCTTTAGCAATAGAAGGCGATTTAATAGATCTAAGTGTGATAGATAAAATAGAATCAAATCCCACTCCATTAGCTAATGGAGAATTTATTATTAGTCTTGAAAAAGATGAAGATATAATAAGTATAAATTCTACAGCTTTTATTGCTGATATTGAAGAAAGCCTTAATCTGCAATTAAGAAAAGTAGTTAATGAAATTGATATTGATCCTCTAGATATGGCTGCATTTACTTATGGAGGAATAGATGTAAGCAGTGGTACAATTGAAGGTGGATTAGGAACTAACGAGAATAGTCCTAATACAATTATTCTAGGCGATGGAGCATCCATAATAGGAGATATAACAGTAGGTCCATTAGCTGATGAGGATATAATTTCAAAACCATTTTGGATGGAATTAGACAATAACTTAATTAACTTAAATGAAGAACGTAATTATCCTTTACCTGACTTTCCTGATTTCCCAAGTAATTTAACAAAGGAAAAAGGAACTTATACAATAGGTGATTATGAAAATATATATGATGAAATTAATAGCAATAGATACTTTGAACATTTAAGAATAATTGAATATGAAGATGACGATTATTCTAGTAGTAAATTAGAGATAAATGTAGGAACAAGAGATGTTATTATTAGAGCGAGTACTCTTGATATTAATAGCACTATAGAAATTAATAAACAGTTTGATAATGATGCAAGAGTAATATTTTATGTTGAAGAAGATTTAAATATAAGTTCTGATGCTAATATCAATATAAATGGTAATCCCAATGATGTCTTTATGTATTACAAAGGAGATAAAGAACCTTCGATTGAAGGATCGGCCCAATTCAATGGCAACTTTTATACAAAAAGTTCTCCTCTTACCTTAAGAGGTAGTGCTGGGATTAAAGGTAATATTATTTCAGGAGGTAATTCACTAATAATTGAAGGAGATTCAGAAGCAAATGTAAGAGCATTATATGCTCCAAATGCAGACATTGAATTTAGTGGTAGTGGTAAAGTTAAAGGTTCACTTATAGGTAATTCAATAAACATGGTCGGAGGAGCTAGTATAGAATTTGCTGAAGAAATGACAGATTTACCACAAGAAGACCTTGGCTTCCCACCACTTATTAGTTTTGAACGTATCTGGAAATAGCATGTCTAGGAGAATCATAATAAAACTAATGGATTCTTAAACTTGAGTTAATCTAATAAAAATGAGAGCGAGGATAGAATCTTTATGAATCTTTTATCTAGGGCAAAAGAAAAAAAGGGCTTTACACTTATAGAAATTATGTTATCACTTGTAATACTAGCAACTATATCAATCGTTATAAGTCTATATTTTGTAAATGGAATGAATAATTTAAGGGTTAGCATGGAACGACAAAACGCCATCAACTCAGTATCTTCTACTATGAACAAAAATATTATGCAAAATATTAATTCAATTGAGGATGAAATTGAGATTTTATTTAATAATAATGGTAGTGAAATAAGTTTAAAAGCCTCTGGCAAGATCTTTG
This sequence comes from Halanaerobiaceae bacterium ANBcell28, assembly GCA_037623315.1. Taxonomy (GTDB): domain Bacteria; phylum Bacillota; class Halanaerobiia; order Halanaerobiales; family DTU029; genus JBBJJH01. The sequence goes on along the minus strand of JBBJJH010000004.1, from coordinate 77,005 downwards.
AAGAATTAGAGACATTTAATAATGAAGATGGTATAAGTACTATAAGCCTTAGTTATTTTAAGGCGGTGATAGTAGAATGAAAAAAATAGATTTTTTTAATAGAAATAATGCTTTTACATTAACGGAAATATTATTAGCAATTGCAATGTCTGGAGTAATATTTTTACTAATTGCAAGTCTATATCTTAGTGGAATTAGAAGTCAAACTCATATACAAATCCAACAAGATACACAGCAAGACCTACGTTTAATTGCTAATTTCTTAAATACCGAACTAGGAAATGCTATTGATTTTGAAATATTAGAAATTATCCCAGAAAGCCCTGATGAAAATCAGAAATACCTATACATAGAAAACGATTCATTATATATAAAATCAAACAGCAATATTAGAACAATTGGATCTAATAATATTAAATCAATAAATTTTAAATTATATGAGTTACAATCTGATCAATATAGATATTTATTAGAATTTAATCTAAATGAAGATTATGCATCAACAATCATACTTAAAAATTTCTTTGAAAATTATGATTCAATTAAAGATGGTAGTATGGTCAGCTACAGAAGTCCTTAAAAGATATTTATATTCATTTCTTGTGTCTATTTTTATTTATCCCTCTTCAATTTAATTTGATTTGTTTATATTTTAATTTTATAAGTGCTTATACATATCTTTAGTACTTAGCTTTTATTATTGGTTTAAAATCATATAAATAAAACTCACTAGGAGTTGTTAATTATGATAAATAAAATTTTGAACAATGAAGAAGGTTCTTCTCTATTACTATTATTAGTTGTAATTTTGGTAATTACAATATTAGGGGTAAACCTTTCTAGAATATCCCTGAATCAATATCAAAACACATTAAGAGAAGAAAAAAGAATACAATCATACTATATAGCAAAATCTGGCGCGAATCTAGTGGCGAGCGCAATAGAAAACAACATTGTTGATGCTGAATTAATAAATAGTAGAACTGCTACTAATAATCTTAATGACGGCTTTTTCTCTGTTCATGTAGAACATAAAGGAAATAATACAATAATTACTTCTACAGGTACAGTTGATGATATATCTACCGAAGTTTCAGTGGAATTAAGTAAATACATAGCAAATAAAGAACAATTACCTATTATAGATCATGCTGTATTTGCCGATAGTCAGATAGAATTAGCAGGTGCTATTATAAAAGGTGATTTGGGAATCGATAATAATGGTATAGATAAGAATGGTAATATTAAACCTGTATTAAAAATGGAACCATGGAGTGACCCTATTATTGAAGGAAATATATTTTTACCAGCAGGATGGAGTGAAGATTCAATAGACGAAGAACCATATGAAGGTTGGGCAGACAAGTCCTTTCATGGTGATTATAGAACACTTGATGCCAATAGAGATTATGTATTACCTGAATTTCCAGAGTTTCCGACTGAATCTACATTTGTAAACGATACATACCATGCAGGTTGGCATGATCCTAGCCCACCATTTAATATACACTCCAGCAAGTGGTATGATAAAATGCTTATTGATAGCGAACTTATAATTCACGTATATGATGATGATATTAATATAAGAGTAAATGATTTAGAAGTAAATGGAGAAATAACTGTCAAAAGGCACGGAGAAGGTAATCTTAATTTTTACGTAGATAACGACTTTAAACTAGAAGGTAGCGGTAGTATCAATAAAATTAATAATAATCAAAATAATAATCACACTGATTATGTAAATCTATATTATGCTGGTAATTCTACTTTTAAAAGTGCTGGAAGAACCGAATTTCACGGTAATCTTTTTGTAGATAATGCTGATATTAAATTGATCGAAGGTGGAGGAATAATGGGTAATATAGTTACTGGAGGAAGAAATTTTGAAATGAGCGGTGGTTCCTCTGCTAATGTACAAGCTATATATGCTCCCAATGCCCATGCAAGGTTATATGGTGGCGGAACTATTAATGGAGCTATAATTACAGAATCTATCTTTATTGAAGGAGGCACTAGCATTGAATTTAATGATAGTCTCTTGGATCTAAACCCTGAAGATTTAGGTTTTGAAATTATTGAAGAATACACTAGAACATGGAGATAAATCAAAGGAGGCTTTATATATGATTAAATCAGAAAAAGGATTCACATTTGTTGAAGTTATGTTATCATTAGTAGTACTTACAATAGTCTTCTTAATGTTAAGTTCTTCTTTTATGAACGGTATTGGAATAATACGATCTAGTCAAAATAAAAGAGAAGCTTTAAACACAGTGCAAAGTGAACTTAATAGATCGATTCTAAGAACAAGTGGTACTAATAGAAATATTACACTAGTATTTCGAGAACATCACGAGGAAGAAAATGCAATTCCTATACAAATTCCTGCCTTATTAATTGAAGAAACAGCAGAGTACAGCTTTAATAATGAGATTAGAGATATTACACTTGAATTTTATGAGGTGATAGCAGAATGAGTATCCATATTTTAAAAAACGAAAAAGGATTTACTCTTATTGAATTATTAGCTGCTATTGCTATCTCTGGCATAATTTTATCTATTATTGCTTCATTATTTATATTTGTTTTTAATGGTTTTGATGCTGCTCAAAACCTAGTATTAGAACAAGAAGATTTGCTCTTAATAAAAAATCGCTTTGATAATGAGCTTAAAAATGCAGTGAATATAGATTTATTAACATCACTTCCTGATGAACTTGATGATAATTTTAATTATATATTTTTAAGTGATGATGTACTTATTCTTAATTCAAATTCACGAAGAAGAATAATTGCCCAAGAAAATATCAATTCTTTAAATTTTAATATTAGTGAAAATAATAATCCAGATAGTCATTATCGTTTTTCTTTAGATTATACAATTAATGGACAGCATGAGTTTACTATGATTCTAAATAATTTACAAGAATTGAACTCTGGGCAAAATGGAGAAATTATCCGTTATTCTCATCCACAATAAAGCTTTTCTTAAAAGTTAAAATTCTTATTCTTTAAACATACTGGCCAGTTCTTCTATGGCCTTTTTTTCTATTCTGGAAACATATGATCTTGATATATCTAGTATTTTAGCTACCTCTCTTTGAGTTAACTGCTTGCCATCTATCAATCCGTAGCGTAATTGAATTACCTTTTTTTCTCTCTCAGATAAGTTTTCAATTTTTTTGTACAATTTCTCTTCATTGATTACCCTTTCTACTTTACTTATTACTGAGTCTTCTTGTGATTCTAAGATATCTAATAATGTAATTTCATTACCTTCTCTATCTGAACCGATAGATTGTTGCAACATTGTTTCATTATTAAGCTTTTTTGTAGATCTTAGATGCATCAAAATTTCATTTTCAATACAACGAGCCGCATAAGTAGCCAACCTGGTTCTTTTTTTCTTATCAAAGGTATTAATTCCTTTGATTAAACCAATTGTTCCAATTGATATCAAGTCTTCGTTGTCTGTATGTACTGAATCATACTTTTTTGCTATATGAGCTACTAAACGTAAATTCCTTTCTATTAAAATATTTCTAGCCTCTTCACTTCCTTTTTTAAATCTTTTTAACTGTTCTTCCTCTTCTTCAGGGCTAAGGGGTTCAGGAAATACTTTTCCACTCCTAATATAAGAAACTAACAATAAATATCCTCTTAGCAAACTGATTAATGTTGATAACAAAAAAGGCCACCCCCTATATAAGATTCTTAGTTAATATATATGAGGTGAACCTTTAAAAAATTATAAAATGTTAAGTTCTTCATTTAATTATACATGTTATTAATTTACTTTTTGATCTAATTCGCATATCTTTTTTGTATTAATGTATAAACATTAGTATAATAACAATCATTTAAATTCTAGCTAAGTTTCTTTCTACTCTAAAAATTACTATATCTCTTTTCATATATATTTATTATTCGCTTCTATCTAAATTATAATGTTCAACTACGTAACTTAGATAATTTGGAAAGAATTTTTCCATAAAAAGTTGTGTAATAGGAAGAGGTCCTACATATGCAGTATAAGTCCATACTAAATCACCACCTATATACCAATGTCTGTCTCCTGAAATAATTGTACCACCAAAAAGACGAATACGTTCTAATTCGTATATAACAACTGGTGTTGGTATTGATATATGCTCATAATAGCTTGATATAATTCTTCCAGTATCGTAAATTCTAGTTAGTACACGATATCCAAATGTATATCTATATCTTCTATCGAGTTCTTCAGAACTCGAAATCAATCTAGACTGACTATATACATACGTAGTTGGCTTATCATAAAATCTCCATTCACCATGTCTTCTTCCTTGATTATCAACGTACCCTTCTGCAATAACCACATCGTTATAATCACCTAATTGACCTCTTATCTCTACCTTTTCTAAATCGTCCTCTATAAATATAGCTAAAACATCTATGTCCTTTTCTATTACAAATGTAATCACCTTTTCAGAGCCTGATAAATCTCTTCCCCATCTTTTAAATTCCCAATCTTCTTCTGCCACAGCCTCTAAAATTACTTCTTCTCCTTCAATGTAATCTTCTAAATCAGGTTCTATATTTATACTTCCGTTTCCCACTATTATTGTTTCAATTGTAAATCTATTATCTTTAACAACAAAATCCACATCGCTAGATGAATTTGATATTGTTTTACTCGATGGTTCAATGTCATGTCCTTCCTTAATTGCTTCAACTTCTACCGTACCATTTAAAAGATGTTTATACCAGTAACCATCACTATTTGTAAAAACACTGGAATGTCCCCCATCAAATCTTATTTCAACACCTTCTAAACCCTTACCTTCTTCATCAGTTACTTTGCCAGAAGCGCCATATGCTAAACTAGTTCGGAAAAATTCATTGCTAGGACCTTCATACTCTACAAGATTTGCTAGTCGAAATAATTGAAGATTAGCATAAATACTACTTTCTAAATACATATCAATATTATATAGCCATTTCCATTCAGGAAATACTTCAACTTCTCCATTTGCATAAACAGTTGCAAAAGTGTCTACTCCAAGACCTAATTCCAAAGTACAAAGTAACCCTACACGTCCCATAAGTCTTGGTCCTGCATATATACTAGCAGATACCTCCCCTGTTAAAGTTGGTTTTTCCAAATTAAATCCATCACCAATCTCATTTTCAAACCTTTCCCATCCCTGATTTCGATTATATCTGACTCCGACTTCATATCCTCTACCATAACTTACACTTGCTGTAAGTTCTGCACTTACTTCCCCTGTTGCTCCGGCAACAAGAATTATTTCAGGTTGAAAAAACACTGGAGGATATATTGGGATAGGGTTACCAATAATCCTAGCTATTTCAGTTTCACCTTCCCAAGTCTCACCATCTGTAACTGTTAGACTTTTTCCAGTTTCTATTCCTGTTTGAAATTTTAATTCAAATTCTTCTAAACTTCTGGGCGTATTAATGAATCTTCTATATCTTAAATCTAAGGCAATAACAGCATCAGCATAAATATTCAAATATCCCTCAATAGTAACAGCATCGCTTAATCTTTTTATAAAAGGATTTTCTTCATTTTCTTGCATAGCCCCCATTAATTCAACACCTGAGGAAAGTCTTAAATTATTTATAATTTCATCTTGACTTATTATTTCAGTAATTGAAATACTGCCTTCCTTAATAACATCTTCTAATGTAGCAGATTCAACATAAATAGTTTTACCATCATCAGAGATAGCAGTAATTCTTTTTAATAGACCATATTCAGCCCCAGGACTAGAATGTTCAGATAATATTACATTTCCGATATTTAAACTTTCTACCAATTCACTTGTTTCTTTGAATATAATTCTATTTCGATCAAAGGTAAGTTCGCTTATATTATCAGCATCAGCTAAAGTTAAACTTATTACATTGTCATGATGAACTATGCCTTCATATCCATCTTTAAGCTCATTACCTACAAACAATAAATCATTAGTAGGAGAATTCACGACTATTGAACCTGGACTAAAGCTATACCCTTCATTCTCAACACTTATAATAACCGAACCAGTCAAACCACTCTTTTCCCAGAACCCTTCTTCGTCTGTTTTTATATACTTATCTCCATCAAAGAAAACAATCGCATTTTCAATTGCTTCATTATAAATATCTATAACTTGTCCCGACACTTTATAAGGCTCTCGATATTCTACTTTGAAAATAACACTTTGTTCCTCATTAACTATAATACTTTCATTTTCAAGTATATAATATCCTTCATCAAGAATATCATTATTTACAGATAAGTCAAACTGTACTTCCCCATCTAAATAATATAAACTTTTGCTTAACTCTCCATTTGTAAAATCCTTTTCTTCAAATGTTATAGTATTTTCGTCATATGTAACTGTAAATAAATTAGAATGTTCTTCTCTTAAGACTCCTCCTATTACTATATCTATATTATATTGTTCTTTATCATCTTCATCAATATAATCAATTATATTGGGTAAATCGTAAAGATTTATTGTTAGATCATGATGATATACATATTTTATATGTTCTATAGATTGCTCATATAAGTAATCTGAATGCCAGTTTTTAAAACCTATCCATGTCATACCTTCTTCAAAATTAGCTTCTGGATCAGGCATAGTATTACTTCGATAAATTACTGGTATATCAGTATCTACAATCTCTAAAGCATTGAAGTACATTTCATTTGCTGGTAACTTTCCTTGTAAATTACTAGTTACAGAAATAATATCAACATATTCATCACCTGGAAACCATTCTTCTTCTGGATAATCCGCAAAAGAGTATGTCCAGATTAAATTATTTAAATCTCTTTCATAAACTAAATATTCAAAAATAAATTGCCATAATTCTATTGCTAATTCTGAACCTCCTTTACTCCACCAGAACTTATTCCCATTCACTTCATGTAAAGGTTGCCAAAGAATTGGTACATTCGCATCCATTATTGCTTCAAGATGATCCGCTATCCTTTCAAGATCATCCATCATATACTGATTTTCATAAGTTCCAGGAGTCAAAGCTAGCTCAATATCAAATGATTCAAGACTAGTTTCATAACCTTCACCTATCGTAGGAACACCCCAGTGCCAAATTATACTAGGAATTCCTCCATCATCCCACCATTCAATTGCTCTCTGTACTACATTATGATTATCAAATTTATAAACGAAATCAAGGCCTCGGATTGATGGTAATACACCTGTATTTGCGAAAATATAATCCATCTCTGAATCAGGTCCCCAATCTATTGTTCCTGATTCCATCTGTCCAGTTAACATTTTTTCTCCTAATATTGAATAGTGAAAATTCAAAAGAGCCTTTGCTTCAGAAGAAGCATTAGGTGTTACTGGATAAACTATCAAATTCTCTTCATCTTCTACTTCAACAGGAAAAACATCTATCATTCCCATTATATAACGTTCTAACAGCACTGCGTCCATACTGGTAATTATTGAATCACCATCTAAATCAGCTGCTTCATATAGAGCTGAAAATTCATCAATAATACCAGTTATATATCTGTGTAAAATTACAAGATCAATAGTATCCACTAGACCGTTATTATCCAAATCACCATATATAAAATCATCAGCTATCGTAATTTGAGCGGATATTATAAAAAACATAAATAATAATAGAATCGTTAATAGAAATTTTTTCATGATATTTTCTCCTCTTATTAATATTTTTAAACAATAGTTTTATGAATTGTTATCCCAATTATTTATCTTTAAAGATCATCTCCTCTCTATACAATCTTCTCGATGTAGTTTAGTAAATAATTCCTCGCGCGGAAAAAAATTCATAGTTTATATTATACACTATTTTGGAAAAAATTTCAATAAAAAAACCTATATCGAAATTGATATAGGCTTAATATCTATCAGTATTCAAATATTTCCATAAGAAAATCAATCAAAGAATTTCTAAGGGGAATCTTTGCTGTAAATCTTCAAGAATTCCCATAACATCAGGCTTTGTTCCTTCAGTCATATCTATATATAAAGTCCCATCTTTCAAATCATCAACTGTAATTAAAGCTATACCTTTAGATGCTTTAAAAATCATATCTATAAAGACTATTTCTTCTCTAGGTACTCTAATTTTCATACGTATGGTTTCTTTAGCTGCTGGCTTTATCATGATCCTCTTTCTCCCTTCGAATTATATAATAAGGTTTTACTTCCTTGCTAACTGGTATACGTATTAATTCTTTAGGATGAGGAGCATCATCTACATATTCTCCCTCTTCATTTATAATATATTCTACCTTATTGTCAAAGGATTCTATATCATAACCCATAATCTCTACTTTATCTCCCTTGAAAAATTTATGCCTTACTTCTACCAGAGCTTCACCTAATATTGAGTGATCTTTGCTATCTTTTGAAGCAGGAATAAAGTCTTTAACAAATCCCATAAAATCATATTCACGTTGGTAGGCAGATGAACCATAATTATGCTCATTCTCTCCTGGTTTATCATGAAAGAAACCTGTAGTGTATCCTCTATGACTTACTTTTCTTAAATCTTTAAACCACTCTTCATTGTATTGATAATTCTCTGGGTCTTTATAATATTCATCTATTGCTTTTCGATAAGTAGATGTTACTGTTGCAGCATAATGTAAACTTTTCATTCTTCCTTCTATCTTCAGACTACTAACACCGGTCTCTATGATCTCCGCTATGTATTTAATTAGACATAAGTCCTTGGAATTCATAATATGAGTTCCTTGTTCATCTTCAAATACTGGATAATATTCACCTGGTCTTTGTTCTTCTACAAGCTGATATTTCCAACGACAGGAATGAGCACATGCTCCTCTATTGGCATCTCTTGATGCCATATAATTACTTAGTAGACAGCGTCCTGAATATGATATACACATAGCTCCATGTATAAACATTTCTAACTCTATATCTGTCTTAGCCTTTATTTCAATTATTTCTTCTTTTCCCAGTTCTCTTGCTAATATTACTCGTTCAACTCCCTGTCCTTTCCAGAAGCGAACACTAGCCCAATTAACTGCATTTGCTTGTGTACTCAAATGTATAGGTATATCAATATTTTCTTCTTTTAAAATAGATATAACACCTGGATCAGAAACAATTAATGCATCTACTCCAAGCTCTGATAATTCATGTAAATAATCAGCTAAACCAATCAAGTCTTCATTATGAGGTATCATATTTACAGTTATATATATTTTTGCATCATTTTTATGGACAAATTCAACAGCTTCTTTTAGTTCGTCTATGGTGAAATTATCTGCACCCTGTCGCAAGCCATAATTATGTCCCCCACAATAAACAGCATCTGCCCCATAAATTATAGCCAATTTAAGTTTTTCTAAATTACCTGCTGGTGCTAATAATTCCACTTTATTTGTATTCACACTTGCTACCTCCTTACACTAATCGCCAGACCGTCTCCTAGTTCCAATACACTGCTTTCTAAGATAGGATGATCACTAACTACTTCTATATACTCTTCTAATCTTCTTACCATTGTTATGTTTTTTCGTTTTAGAGATCTTTTATTTGCAACATAGCCTTTATATAATACATTATCAGCTATAATCATACCATCTTGAGATAATATTTCTAAAATCATTTCTAAGTAATTTAGATACTGGCCCTTAGCGGCATCTATAAAAACAAAGTCAAACTCTCTTCTTAAACATGGTAGTACTTTTAAAGCATCGCCTATTTTTAAATTAATCTGCTCACTAACTCCTAATTTAAGAAAGTTTTTGGCTGCTCTTTCAGCCATATCTTCATCTATTTCAACAGTTACTATTTCTACATCTTTTCCTGCAGCATATGCCATACAGGTAGTTGAATAACCAATAGCTGTTCCTACTTCCAGTATCCTTAAAGGTTTTTTTATCTTGATCATTACTTTCAAGAACTGTGCTACTTCTGGCTGGATTATTGGTATATGTTCTATTCTTGCCTTTTCTTCTAATTTTATTAATTCTTCTTCTACTTCTTTAGGTATAAAAAAACCAGTATCATTCATTCCTAATCCCTCATCTCATTTAGTAATCTTAAGTGTTCAGAATATGAATGAGTGAAAACATGACTCCCATCACTTGTAGCAAAATAAAATAGATATTCTTCATCTGCTGGATTTAATGCGGCTTCTATGGAGCTACTTCCTGGATTTGCTATCGGGCCAGGAGGAAGACCAGAATGACGATAAGTATTATATAAAGAATCAACTTCTAAATCTCTATAAAACAATCTGCTTTTTCTTGCTTCTAGAGCATATTGAACAGTAGCATCTAATTGTAATAAGATGTTTTGCTCCAAACGATTATATATTACAGCAGCAACTAAGGGTTTTTCACTATCAAACTTTGCCTCTTTTTCTATCATAGATGCAATTGTTAGAATTTCAAAAGGAGTAAGTTCTCTTGCTCTATTATAAATATTATCATCATTTTCATTTTCTTTTAATCTCTCTAACCAACGATTTTCAAATTGAACTAAGATACTTTCAAATATTTGCTCAGGTGTAAATTCTCTAGGAAAAATATAAGTATTAGGATATAGAAAACCTTCTAGAAGATATTTCCTTGGAAGATTACTTTCTTTTAAATAATTACGGCCCATATCTCTATTTGCAGCTTGCAAAAAATCTTCTTTAGAATATGGTGTTAATAAAGCAAAGCGTTCACTAATTTCTTCAACTGTATATCCTTCGGGTATGGTAATACGAAAAGTAGCTACTTTACCACTTACAAGAATATCTAATATCTCATGCATAGTATTATTTTTATTTATATCATATGTTCCAGCCTTTAGGCTTTCGCTTTCCAATCTAAGTAATAAGTAAAATAATCTCTCTGACCTAATCAAGCCATTATCATATAATATACTGGCTATTTGCCTACCAGAAGTCCCTGGTCTTATAGTAATTGTCCTATAATTAGATGTACTCATTACTGTACTTACTGGTCCTGAAAGATAGATATACTTAAATGATAAAGCTAGAACGAAAACCATTATTAGAAATATTATACCTGCTTTTTTAGAGTTTTTCACATTTATTTCTCCTTATATATTGATAGACTAATTATACCAAAAGAATGAGTTTAATGCAAAGCAAAACGCCTTCATTTCTGAAAGCGTTTTGCTGTTATATCTTGTTTTTCACTTGATAATTATTAATTACTTATTTCAAAATTAGCAAAAGCAGATAGATTTGGATTATCAAAATAATAATTTTGTTCTTCATCACTAGTGAATATTACTAAGTGATCTTCTGTGGCAAGAAAATTATAACGACTGGAGGAATAATTACTTATTTCTTTTTGATAAAAGTCTCCTTTCAGTTCTAACACTCCATTAGTTAGACGGCCATTATGACTATATCTTGATTGGGTTACAAAATCCCCTTTTACTAATACATTTCCGCCTTCTTCCTGCATATTTAAATAACCATTACTATAGCTATAAGAAATCTCGCCATTATCTTCAAGTCTAGTTTGAATACGGTAGTCTTTTTCTACTATCAAATTACCATCACTTATTGTCATTGACCCGCCTGATTGATAAAGATTCCCCTCTATTCTTAATGTTCCTTCGTTTCCTAAATCAAATGTCCCGTCTTTATGGTGCAAATTACCCTTTACCTTAAACGTTCCTTCATTTTTATCAGATTTAATAGTACCTAAAGTGTTTTGTTCAAAATCTCCTTCTATTACAAATGTATTACCATTAAGATTTAATTCACCTACAAATCCATGATCTATTGAATTACCTATAGTAAGATCTTCATCTACTTTCCACCCTCCTACGCCTGTTAAAAATTCTATGTTTTTATTATCAAGGCTACAGCGCGCGAATCTTGAATTTCTAGGACTATCAAAATGTATTTTTTGAGTTTCCTCTCCTGAGAACTTTACTCTATGGTCATCACTAGCATAAAAATTATTTCTACGACCTTCTCTTTGGTAAAAGTCTCCTTTTAATTCTAACTTTCCATTTGTTAGACGTCCATCATGACTATATCTTGATTGGGTTACAAAATCCCCTTTTACTAATACATTTCCGTCTTCTTTCTCCATATTTAAATAACCATTACTATCTTTATATGAAATTTCTCCATCCTCTTCTACAACACTTTGAATACGGTAATCTTTTTCTACTATCAAATTACCATTTTCTATCGTCATTGTCCCACCGGACTGATAAAGATTTTCCTGAACTTTTAATGTTAATTCGTTTTCTAAATCAAATGTCCCGTCTTTATGGTGCAAATTACCTTTTACCTGAAAATTTCCTTCATTTTTATCTGATTTAATAGTACCGAAAGTGTTTTGCTCAAAATCTCCTTCAATTGTAAATTTATGGCCACCAAGATCTAATGTGCCTCCAAATCCATGTTCTATTGAATTGCTTATAGTTACATCACCATCAAGTACCCATCCCCCTACGCCTGTTAAAAATTTTATGTTCTTATTATCAAAGCTACAGCGTGCAAATCTTGAATTTCTAGGATTGTCAAAATATATTTTTTGAGTTTCCTCTCCTGAAAATATTACTCTATGATCTCCGCTAGCATTAAAATTATTTCTACGACCTTCTCTTTGGTAAAAGTCTCCTTTTAATTCTAACTTTCCATTTGTTAGACGTCCATCATGACTATATCTTGATTGGGTTACAAAATCCCCTTTTACTAATACATTTCCGTCTTCTTTCTCCATATTTAAATAACCATTACTATCTTTATATGAAATTTCTCCATCCTCTTCTACAACACTTTGAATACGGTAATCTTTTTCTACTATCAAATTACCATTTTCTATCGTCATTGTCCCACCGGACTGATAAAGATTTTCCTGAACTTTTAATGTTAATTCGTTTTCTAAATCAAATGTCCCGTCTTTATGGTGCAAATTACCTTTTACCTGAAAATTTCCTTCATTTTTATCTGATTTAATAGTACCGAAAGTGTTTTGCTCAAAATCTCCTTCAATTGTAAATTTATGGCCACCAAGATCTAATGTGCCTCCAAATCCATGTTCTATTGAATTGCTTATAGTTACATCACCATCAAGTACCCATCCCCCTACGCCTGTTAAAAACTCTATGTTTTTATTATCAAAGCTACAGCTTTCGAATCTTGAATTTCTAGGACTATCAAAATGTATTTTTTGAGTTTCCTCTCCTGAGAACTTTACTCTATGGTCATCACTAGCATAAAAATTATTTCTACGACCTTCTCTTTGGTAAAAGTCTCCTTTTAATTCTAACTTTCCATTTGTTAGACGTCCATCATGACTATATCTTGATTGGGTTACAAAATCCCCTTTTACTAATACATTTCCGTCTTCTTTCTCCATATTTAAATAACCATTACTATCTTTATATGAAATTTCTCCATCCTCTTCTACAACACTTTGAATACGGTAATCTTTTTCTACTATCAAATTACCATTTTCTATCGTCATTGTCCCACCGGACTGATAAAGATTTTCCTGAACTTTTAATGTTAATTCGTTTTCTAAATCAAATGTCCCGTCTTTATGGTGCAAATTACCTTTTACCTGAAAATTTCCTTCATTTTTATCTGATTTAATAGTACCGAAAGTGTTTTGCTCAAAATCTCCTTCAATTGTAAATTTATGGCCACCAAGATCTAATGTGCCTCCAAATCCATGTTCTATTGAATTGCTTATAGTTACATCACCATCAAGTACCCATCCCCCTACGCCTGTTAAAAATTTTATGTTCTTATTATCAAAGCTACAGCGTGCAAATCTTGAATTTCTAGGATTGTCAAAATATATTTTTTGAGTTTCCTCTCCTGAAAATATTACTCTATGATCTCCGCTAGCATTAAAATTATTTGTACGTCTTTCTATTTGATAAAAGTCACTTTTGAGTTCTAATACTCCATCTGTTAGATTGCTAAAATTGCTTGATTGTGTTACAAAATCTCCTTTAACTAATACATGTCCTTCTTTTTTCTGCATACTTAAAATACCACTACTATCGTTATATGAAATATCTCCATCTTCTTCTACAACACTTTGAATTCGGTAATCTTTTTCTACTATCAAATTACCATCATTTATTGTCATTGTCCCACCGGATTGATAAAGATTTTCTTCTATTTTTAAAGTTCCTTCATTTCCTAAATCAAATGTCCCGTCTTTATGGTGTAAATTACCTTTTACCTTAAAAGTTCCTTCATTTTTATCTGATTTAATAGTACCGAAAGTGTTTTGCTCAAAATCTCCTTCAATTGTAAATTTATGGCCACCAAGATCTAATGTGCCTCCAAATCCATGTTCTATTGAATTGCTTATAGTTACATCACCATCAAGTACCCATCCCCCTACGCCTGTTAAAAATTTTATGTTCTTATTATCAAAGCTACAGCGTGCAAATCTTGAATTTCTAGGATTGTCAAAATATATTTTTTGAGTTTCCTCTCCTGAAAATATTACTCTATGATCTCCGCTAGCATTAAAATTATTTGTACGTCTTTCTATTTGATAAAAGTCACTTTTGAGTTCTAATACTCCATCTGTTAGATTGCTAAAATTGCTTGATTGTGTTACAAAATCTCCTTTAACTAATACATGTCCTTCTTTTTTCTGCATACTTAAAATACCACTACTATCGTTATATGAAATATCTCCATCTTCTTCTACAACACTTTGAATTCGGTAATCTTTTTCTACTATCAAATTACCATCATTTATTGTCATTGTCCCACCGGATTGATAAAGATTTTCTTCTATTTTTAAAGTTCCTTCATTTCCTAAATCAAATGTCCCGTCTTTATGGTGTAAATTACCTTTTACCTTAAAAGTTCCTTCATTTTTATCTGATTTAATAGTACCGAAAGTGTTTTGCTCAAAATCTCCTTCAATTGTAAATTTATGGCCACCAAGATCTAATGTGCCTCCAAATCCATGTTCTATTGAATTGCTTATAGTTACATCACCATCAAGTACCCATCCCCCTACGCCTGTTATAAATTCTATGTTTTTATGTTTAAAACTACAGCGTGCAAACCTTGAATTTCTAGGACTATCAAAATGTATTTTTTGCGTTTCATCTCCCGAGAACTTCACTCTATGTTCATCCCTAGCATAAAAATTGTTACGACTATTTGAATTATTACTTACTTCTTTTTGATAAAAGTCTCCTTTTAGTTCTAACACTCCATGAATTAACCAACCAGAATGTGAATTTCTTGATTGTGTTACAAAATCTCCTTTTACTAATACATATCCATCTTCTTCCCGCATTCTTAAATAACCATCGCTATCGCTAAAGATAACTTGATTGTTAAGTGTTACTTTTTGCTGCAAACGATAATCCATTTCTACAAATAAAGCTCCATTACTAATATCCATTCTCCCACCAAATTGATAAATATTGCCTTTAACAGTAAGATTATATCCATTTAAATTAATTGTGCCTCCTAGCAAATATAAGTCTCCTATAATAGTATAGTTTTGATCAAGAGTAATGTTTTCATTAATTAAATTTGGTAAAAAGAAGGCAATATCAACTGTTATTGAAGCATTGACCCCTCTTAAAAAGTCAATTTCAAACTTGTATGAACCATCATCAAGAGATAATAAATATTCTTTAGTAATAATAAGGGTATTCTCACTTATATTATAATTCTCCCCTTCTATTAAAACATCATCATTATGTTTTATTTCATTTATGCCTTTAGAATCATTCCATTCAATATTTATTTCTATATCACTTGCTTCACTTTTATTAAATTCAACGTAATCTGGAGTAATACTGGCATTTGTTGTCTCCATTATCTCTATTTCTACAAAAGCAGATGCTCCCTTATCAAAGACTATCTCTAAATTCACATCATCACATGAAGCTAGATAGTCTTTACTAATGGTTAATGTATCATTTGTCAATGTATAATCTTCATCAAACACTAAGAATTCATCATTGTTTTTTATAGCTTCTATATTTCCTGCATCATTCCACTCTATCTGTATTTCTATGTCTTCCTGGTATAATTCGTTTTTATCAAAGCTATCTTTTTGAAGTTCAATTTCTGCATTAACTGTCTTTATTATATTTATTTCTATAGTTGCTGGAGATCCTTGAGCAAATTCTATCTCTAAGTTTAGAACAGTTCCACTTGAAAAAGTTTCAAGAAACTCTTTTTTAATTGTTAAAACTTCATCACCTATATGATAGTTATCATTGTCTAGTAATGAATCATTGTGTTTAATATTTTCTATACTCTCTCCATCATTAAATGCTATAGAGAATTCAACGTCTTTTTGATATATTTCATTTAAATCAAAGCTTTTACTGCTAGGTGTAATTTGTGCATCTGTGCTTTCTATTATATCAATTTTCAACTCTCTATTTATACCTGCGTTAAATTCTATATCCAATGATATTTCTCCAATATCAAGTTTTGCTAGATATTCTTTCTTGATAATTAAGATATCATCTTCTACAGTATAATCATTTTCTCCTAATGATTGACCATCGTGTTGTATACCTATAATTATTTCAGCATCTTTCCAGACTATTTCAATCACTATGTCTTCTTGATATGCTTCGTTTTTATTAAATACAGCATAATCTGGGTCAATACTGGCATTTGTTGTCTCCATTATCTCTATTTCTACAAAAGCAGATGCTCCCTTATCAAAGACTATCTCTAAATTCACATCATCACATGAAGCTAGATAGTCTTTACTAATGGTTAATGTATCATTTGTCAATGTATAATCTTCATCAAACACTAAGAATTCATCATTGTTTTTTATAGCTTCTATATTTCCTGCATCATTCCACTCTATCTGTATTTCTATGTCTTCCTGGTATAATTCGTTTTTATCAAAGCTATCTTTTTGAAGTTCAATTTCTGCATTAACTGTCTTTATTATATTTATTTCTATAGTTGCTGGAGATCCTTGAGCAAATTCTATCTCTAAGTTTAGAACAGTTCCACTTGAAAAAGTTTCAAGAAACTCTTTTTTAATTGTTAAAACTTCATTATCTATATGATAGTTATCATTATCTAGTGATGAATCATTGTGTTTAATATTTTCAATACTTTCTCCATCATTAAATGCTATAGAGAATTCAAGGTCTTTTTGATATATTTCACTTAAATCAAAGCTTTTACTGCTAGGTGTTATTTGAGCATCTGTGCTTTCTATTATATCAATTTTCAACTCTCTATTCATACCTGCGTTAAATTCTATATCTAATGATATTTCTCCAATATCAAGGTCTGCTAAATATTCTTTCTTGATAGTTAAGGTATTATCTTCTAGAGAATAATCATTTTCTCCTAATGATTGACCATCGTTTTTTATTTCATTTATGCTTTCAGCATTATTCCAGACTACTTCAATCACTATGTCTTCTTGATAAAATTGGCTTCTATTAAATACAGCATGATCTGGGTCAATGCTTGCATTTATTGTTTCTAATATCTCTATTCTTGCAAAGGCAGATGCTCCCATATCAAAGACTATCTCTAAATTCACGTCATCAAATGAGGCAAGATAATCTTTACTAATGATTAATGTATCATTTATCAATGTATAATCTTCATTATGTTCTAAGAATTCACCATTGTTTTTTATAGCTTCTATATTTCCTGCATCATTCCACTTTATCTGTATTTCTATGTCTTCCTGGTATAATTCGTTTTTATCAAAGCTATCTTTTTGAAGTTCAATTTCTGCATTAACTGTCTTTATTATATTTATTTCTATAGTTGCTGGAGATCCTTGAGCAAATTCTATCTCTAAGTTTAGAACAGTTCCACTTGAAAAAGTTTCAAGAAACTCTTTTTTAATTGTTAAAACTTCATCACCTATATGATAGTTATCATTGTCTAGTAATGAATCATTGTGTTTAATATTTTCTATACTCTCTCCATCATTAAATGCTATAGAGAATTCAAGGTCTTTTTGATATATTTCATTTAAATCAAAGCTTTTACTGCTAGGTGTTATTTGTGCATCTGTGCTTTCTATTATATCAATTTTGAACTCTCTATTTATACCTGCGTTAAATTCTATATCCAATGATATTTCTCCAATTTCAAGGCCTGCTAGATATTCTTTCTTGATAGTTAAGGTATTATCTTCTACAGTATAATCATTTTCTCCCAATGATTGTCCATCGTGTTGTATATCTATAATTCTTTCAGCATCATTCCAGAATACTTCAATCATTATGTCTTCTTGATAAGATTCGCTTCTATTAAATATTGCATGTTCTGGACTAATTTCTGCACTTTTACTTTCCTCAATAAGATCAAAAACTACAATTACTTTTTGATCTTTAAGCATCTGAACCTTTGTGCTATAAACATTACCTTCTACTTTGCTTTCTGTTACTTCTCCTTGCCATTCTACAAATTTTGAACCTTCATCTGGCTCTGCTTCAATAGTTATTAATTCACCCTCATTATATGTATGTTTACCAACTGCTGGACGTATCACTCCCGAACCGGAACCAGTCATTTCTAGTTCTAACGTAAATTCAGGCTCATCATTATCACAAGCTGTCAAAGATAAAAAAACACAGAAAACTAAGAAAATAAATACTGCTTTCTTCATAATTTTACATCTCCCCTTTTTTAATCAATTTTTCTTCAAACAAATAAAAAATAAGTAATTAAGCTTGTACTAAAATTATTTAAGTACAGACAAGAGTCTTTCACCTCCATTCAAAGTGCTTTCTTAGTTTCATCTCAAAAAAACGACCTAAACATTAAGTCTAATAAGATTAGCGTAAATGAATATCAATATATTTTCTAAATTTAAGTAATAAAAGAATTTTTATCCATTTATATTGTAACATACATAACTTTAAAAATCACATAATTTATAAACTTTTTAAGTTTTATAAATTTAAGTCGCTTGATATATATATTCAAGAACATGTCTTTTTATGAAATTTATCACAACAAAAAATCCCCTTATAATAAACAGCTGTATTTCCACTGTCTACTATAAGGGGATCGCATAATATATACTACTATTCTTAATCCCTTTCCCACTGTAAATAAGGATAGCTATTTCCTTCATCTATAGCCCAAATGTCCATAAAACCCCATCCCATTGATCATAAGCATTTCAGAAGTAATTCTACCTCTTCGAAGTAGGTTTTTTTGATGAAAAGGACTACTTACTGGTCCTAAAAGATAGATATACTTAAATGATAAAGCTAGAACGAAAACCGTAATTAGAAATATTATACCTGCTTTTTTAGAGTTTTTCACATTTATTTCTTCTTATATATTGGTAGACTAATTATACCAAAAGAATGAATTTAATAAAAAGCAAAAACGCCTTCATTTCTGAAAGCGTTTTGCTGTTATTTCTTGTTTTTTTACTTGAGAATTATAATAATAATTAAGAATCCGTCAATAACTAAAAATAAACATGTACTCCAATATTCATCAGTTCATCTATAATATTCTTGTAATTGGCAATTTCATTACCTCTTGCATTAATTTGTAATCCTTTATTAAAATTAACATATTGTAAACCTTCTAAATCAGTTATATTATTATTGCTTAAAAAAAGGGTCCTTAAATTGCTTAAATCAGCTCCTGCCAAAACTCTTAGATCTGATATTTTATTATCTTTTAAACAAAGTAAATCTAAATTACTTAAATCAGCTTCTGCAATAACTGTTATATCTGATATATTATTATCTCTTAGGTCAAGAACACTTAATTTTTTAAAATCAGTCTCAGCTAAAACTGATATATCTGATATATTATTAACACTTAATTTGAGAAGACCTATATTTTTAAAATTAGCCTTTTTTAAACTTGTAATATTTGATATTTCATTATTTCGTAGACGAAGAGTATCTAAATTGCTCAAATCTGCCTCTGCTAAAACTGATATATCTGATATTAGATTATCATCCAAATTTAGACTTCTTAAATTACTTAAATCTGCTTCTGATAAAACTGATATTTCTAATATTTGATTCTGAAACAAGTCTAGTTTTTCTAAATTACTTAAATCTACTGCAGCTAAGACTGATATATCTGATATTTGATTTAAAACTAAACAAAGTACTTCCAAATTACTTAAATTAACACCTTCTAATACTGATATATCTGATATATTATTACCACTTAAACGAAGCCTTCTTAAATTACTTAAATCCACCTCTGCTAAAATAGATATATCTGATATTTGATTTGAAGATAAATCAAGTACTTCCAAATTACTTAAATTAGCTTCTTCTAAACCTGTTAAATTGTATATATTCTTTCTACTCAAATTAAGTGAAGTAATCCCCATAAAATCTGAATGATATATATTTCCTTCTTTTATCTCAAGTGTATCTCTAATACTTTCTTCTAAATTTGGATCTTTAAAACTTATCGCTCGCTCAAAGACAGCTTCTATATCCAAATCGTTATCAATAATTATTGTTGTAGAATTATTTACTATATTTATATCTCCTATTCTCCATTCTATAAATCTATTTTCTGGAGTTGCTGTAATTGTTACTTCTTCGTTATATTTGTAATAATTTTTATCTGGTGTAGGAGTAATTTGACCTTGACCATTTAATATTATGTTTAATGAAAACTCTGTCTGAAAATCAAGCTCAAACTTAACTTCACTATCAAAGCGATCTACTGTTTGAATCTTAGTTTCTGGTTTATATATTCCTTCAGGATCAAGAATTTCACTATTATCAACTACAAGTGTTAACTTAGTTTCTTGTTCTATACTGATTTCTCTTCTAAGAGTTTTACCATCAAAATGTTCTTGCTTGAAAGAAGTAATTGATCCTGCTCCATCTCTAATTTTAAATGCAGATACATGTTCTTGTTCTTGAACTCCATCAATTATAACTTCAATATTATAACTACGATTAAATATACTTTCATTTTCTGAACAGGCTATAGAAATGACTGCGATAAGTATTAGTAAAAAACATAAAATCACCTTTTTTTTAATTTCATTCATATTAATATTCTCTCCCTTTATTATTTTTTAAATCTTGCTTAAATAAATTAAAGTATAAGTACTTAAAGTAACATAAAGCTTGTACTTTTTTATAATAACAAATAAGTTATGTAAATGAAATCAAAGGACTTTCACCTCCATACAATAAAATACAATCTATTTTCATTCTTTAAATATACCCTAAAGATATCATCTTTGAATTTTTATCTTTAGTGAGCCCTTAAGCCAACTTCAAAATTTAAGAAATAAAAGAATTTTCATCCATTTATATTGTAACACTATCCATTTATTTCTTCAAGATAAAAAAATCCCCTTATAATATACGGTTATGTTTCCACTGTTTACTACAAGGGGATTACAAGTATATACTACTATTCTTAATCCCTTTCCCACTGTAAATAAGGATAGCTATTTCCTTCATCTATAGCCCAAATGTCCATAAAATCCCATTGATCATAAGTTGATTCTTCTTGCATTTCAGAGGTAGTTCTACCTATTCCTGAAGCAGATGAATTTTGTTTTGAAGTTTTTATATCCCAGTATGAAAGTATTGTACCGGAACTTGTATCAGTTAATCCAATTAAACCACCATAATTTTCATTTCCTTCTACTTCTCCTGCAGAGAAACTATACATAATCGTTGATTCACT
Organism: Halanaerobiaceae bacterium ANBcell28; assembly: GCA_037623315.1. Classification (GTDB taxonomy): domain Bacteria; phylum Bacillota; class Halanaerobiia; order Halanaerobiales; family DTU029; genus JBBJJH01. Next base: position 55,348 of record JBBJJH010000004.1, on the reverse strand, counting down.
ACTAGTATGCCCGACTAACCCTCCTATATTACTATCTCCATCAACAACACAGATAGCATATGAATTACTAATAGAACCCTCATAATTACTACCAACTAAACCACCTATATCATAATCTCCCTGAACGTTACCCTTTGCATAGGATTCCTTAATTGTTGCTTCATTTCTTCCAACTAATCCTCCTACAGAATTTCTACCAGTAACATCAACTATAGCTTGAGAGCTTTGTATTATTCCAGAATTATTCCATCCAACCAATCCCCCTATATTATGTGTGCTCCCATCAATCTTCTCTGCAATCGTATATGAATCTTCTATTGCACCACGATTAATACCCACTAATCCCCCAGTATTGCGATTGCTTTTAATACTTTCTACAATAACATGTGAATCTTCTATTATTCCGCGATTACTACCCACTAACCCGCCTATAACTAAATAACCAGTAATTGTTCCTTTAGCATAAGAATTAGTAATTACTCCATTAGTACCAACAGCACCGACTAGTCCACCTATTCTGCTATTAGGACCAGATTTATTATTTATACCGATAAGATCAACATTGCTATGTGAGTTTTCTATTGTTCCCGTATTATGAATACCAACCAATCCACCTACATTTTTATTACCTGAAATATTTCCTTTAACAAAAGAATTAGTAATTACTCCATTATTTATACCTACTAAGCCTCCTACATTTTCTCGACCTCTTATTTCAAGATCAAGTAATCCTATATTTTTGATTTCTCCCAAGTTTTCAGCAAATAATCCCAGGTCATTTTTTTCATCTTGGTTAATGTATAGATTCCTTATCTCATGTCCTTTCCCATCAAAAACACCCTCAAATTCTTTAATAGATTCAAATTCTCCAAAATTTTCTAAATCTATATCATTCATCAGTTGGTAATAAGCATTATTAGAATAATTATCTTTACCTATTAAAACTAAATTCTCAGGGGTATAAATTTGGTAAGGACTAGATGAAGTCCCTTCTCCTGTTAAACCTATCTTAAATTCAGCTTTAACTTCGATATCTTGTTTAAGATTTTCAAAATCATTATCCCAGCCAGTAAATATATAACCATTTCTTACTGGATCATCTGGGGCCTGAGCATCCTCTCCCACCCTTACAGTTTGTTCATCTATAATTGTACCATCATAATTTTTAAAACTTACTTGAAAAACTCTTTCAAAAACTGCCGATACTTCTAAATCACTTTCAGCTTGTATGGTCACAATTTGTTCAGTCTCTCCATGAGGAGGCCTATCACGTCTTTCCTGCCAATGACTAAATTCATAATTTGATCCAGGCTCGGCTATAAATTTTATATCCTCTCCATGTTCAAATCTTGTTACATTCTGCATGCCATTTGAAGCTTCAACTGTTATATTTCCTTCTTCTCTGATACTATTCTCAGAAAACTTTATTTCATATGTATTAATCCCAAAGTTTGCTGTTACCTCCATATTTTCTTGAACAATTACTTCAACAGGATTATCTGTAGCAGAAACATCAGAAGACCATTCTGTAAAATAATAGCCTGGATTAGGATGAGCCTCTAATAATACTCTATCACCAGCAAAATATTCTTCCTTTTCCGGAACTATTTTAATAGAACCTCCATTTTCAGGCTGGCTAATAGTTTTCAGATTGCTTTTTTCAGAAAAATATGCATAAACAGTAGTATTGGCATTAATTACAAAATCATCATAAGGATTTTTATCTATCTCTTCTCCTCCAAAATTCCAATGAGAAAATTTCCAGTTCTCTTCTGCTATTGCTTCTAATTTAATTATATCATTTCGAAAATAAGTATTAGACTCTGGATCTAAATTTACACTTCCTTCACCTTCAATTACAACGTCTAACTCATAAAAAGGTAATTGATCTGATTCACAAGCTATTAATAAGAATATTGACAGTATAAGAAATAAAAATATAAATCTTTTCTTAAACATTTTCCTCTCCCCTTATAAATTTTATTTAATTACGAAAATAAATAATTTTTCTTTTTTATATATCTTAAATACCACCTTCTTTCTAAAGAATAAGTGCTTGGCTATCTTATATATAGATATACAAAATAGATAATTAGCAAATATTTATAATTATTTATATTGTACCACTATCCATTTATTTCTTCAAGATAAAAAAATCCCTTATAATATACAGTTATGTTTCCACTGTCTACTATAAGGGGAGTACAAATATACACTCTTTATTCTTAATCCCTTTCCCACTGTAAATAAGGATAGTTATTTCCTTCATCTATAGCCCAAATGTCCATAAAATCCCATTGATCATAAGTTGATTCTTCTTGCATTTCAGAGGTAGTTCTACCTATTCCTGAACCAGATGAGTCCTGCTTTGAAGTTTCTATATCCCAGTATGAACGGAAAGTTGTAGTACCTGGGCTTGTATCAGTTAATCCAATTAAACCACCATAATTTTCATTTCCTTCTACTTTTCCTGCAGAGAAACTATACATAATCGTTGCATCAGCTCTAGTATGCCCAACTAATCCACCAATATTACTATCTCCATCAACATCACAGATTGCATATGAATTACTAATAGAACCCCCGCAATTAGCACCAGCTAAACCGCCTATATTACGCTCTCCCTTTATATTACCCTTTGCATAGGACTCCTTAATTATTGCTTCATTTCTTCCAACTAATCCACCAACAGTATTATTACCACTAACATCAACTATAGCTTGAGATCTTTGTATCATTCCAGACCAATTCCGACCAACCAATCCTCCTGTATATGTGCCACCATCAATCTTCTCTACAATACTATGTGAATCTTCTATTGTTCCACGATTACTACCCACTATTCCTCCAGTAACTGTGGCACCTTTAATCTTCTCTACAATAACATGTGAGTCTTTTATTTTTCCGTTATTAATACCCACTAATCCTCCCGTATATAAAGTACCTTCAATCTTCTCTACATTAACATATGAATTTTCTATTGTTCCGTTAGAATTACTACCAACTAATCCACCTACATGTTTAAAACCTGAAATATTTCCTTTAACAAAAGAATTAGCAATTACTCCATTATTTATACCTACTAAACCTCCTACATTTTCTCGACCTCTTATTTCAAAATCAAGTAATCCTATATTTTTAATTTCTCCCAAGTTTTCAGCAAATAATCCCAGGTCATTTTTTTCATCTTGGTTAATGTATAGATTCCTTATCTCATGTCCTTTCCCATCAAAAACACCCTCAAATTCTTTAATAGATTCAAATTCTCCAAAATTTTCTAAATCTATATCATTCATCAGTTGGTAATAAGCATTATTAGAATAATTATCTTTACCTATTAAAACTAAATTCTCAGGGGTATAAATTTGGTAAGGACTAGATGAAGTCCCTTCTCCTGTTAAACCTATCTTAAATTCAGCTTTAACTTCGATATCTTGTTTAAGATTTTCAAAATCATTATCCCAGCCAGTAAATATATAACCATTTCTTACTGGATCATCTGGGGCCTGAGCATCCTCTCCCACCCTTACAGTTTGTTCATCTATAATTGTACCATCATAATTTTTAAAACTTACTTGAAAAACTCTTTCAAAAACTGCCGATACTTCTAAATCACTTTCAGCTTGTATGGTCACAATTTGTTCAGTCTCTCCATGAGGAGGCCTATCACGTCTTTCCTGCCAATGACTAAATTCATAATTTGATCCAGGCACGGCTATAAATTTTATATCCTCTCCATGTTCAAATATTGTTACATCCTGCAGGCCATTTGAAGCTTCAACTGTTATATCTCCTCCTTGGATACTATTTTCAGAAATCTTTATTTCATATGTATTAATCTCAAAGTTTGCTGTTACTTCCATATTTTCTTGAACGATCACTTCAACAGGATTATCTGTAGCAGAAACATCAGAGGACCATCCTGTAAAATAATAGCCAGGATTAGGCTGAGCCTCTAATAATACTCTATCACCAGCAAAATATTCTTCCTTTTCTGGATCTATTTTAATAGAACCTCCATTTTCAGGCTGGCTAATAGTTTTCAGATTGCTTTTTTCAGAAAAATATGCATAAACAGTAGTATTGGCATTAATTACAAAATCATCATAAGGATTTTTATCTATCTCTTCTCCTCCAAAATTCCAATGAGAAAATTTCCAGTTCTCTTCTGCGATAGCTTCTAATCTTATTTTTTGATTTCGAAAATAAGTATTAGCCTCTGGATCTAAATCTACACTTCCTTCACCTTCAATTACAACGTCTAACTCATAAAGAGGTAATTGATCTGATTCACAAGCTATTAATAAGAATATTGACAGTATAAGAATCAAAAATATTAATCTTTTCTTAAACATTTTCCACTCCCCTTATAAAGTTTATTTAATAAGAACAATAAATATAATTTTTTATTTATATATCTTAACTACCACCTTCTTTCTAAAGAATAAGAGCTTGGCTATCTTATATGTAAATATACAAAATAGACAATTAGCAAATATTTATATTTATAATTATTTATATTGTACCACTATCCATTTATTTCTTCAAGATAAAAAAATCCCCTTATAATACACAGTTATGTTTCCACTGTCTAATATAAGAGGAGCGTTCCAAAAATCTCATCTATTATATTTAATTTTCATTAAATTTAATCAAGATCCATTGCTAAATAACTATCTCTAACCTTTTGAAATTCATCTTCATCTTCAATTACACTTAATATTTGTTCTTCACCATCATTAGTAATTTTCAGTACAAAAGCATCTGCATTTTCATCTTCAACCATATCTTCTTGAACTAGAATAAGATAAGTATTATCATCAAGTTCTAACTGATGCTCTATCACATAATTATCTTCTTCACCCTCTGTATCTCGAATAATTAAAACTCCCTCTTCTTCATCTACCCAAAATGTACCTTCGTTTGCCATAATAATTTCCTCCTTTTTATTAGTTCCAAACCTTTCAAAAGCTTAACTATTAGCATCTAAATAACTCTGCAGAATAATAGCTGCAGCTATTTGATCTACATATTTTTTCCTCTTAGCTCGACTAAGATCTGCTTCTAGCAATATATTTTCTGCTTCTTTGCTAGTCAAACGTTCATCCCAAAGATTTATTGGAATATCCAGTCTTTTTTTTAGGAAATTTATAAATTGTTTAGTCTTGTCAACTCTTTTACCCATTGTTCCATCCATATTTTTAGGCAGTCCCACTATAATTTCATCTACTTCATATTCTTCTATATATTCCTCCAACTCTGCAAAATCATCACTTAGATTTTTCCTTCTAATTACACCCTTATTTTGTGCAGTCCAACCCAATTTATCACTAATAGCTACTCCTATAGTTTTATCTCCATAGTCTAATCCCATTTTACGCAAATTTAAACACCTTCTTTAATCCATCAGATTGATAACTCTCATTGCTTCTGCCTCTCTAATAACTACATTTATAGCAAAACTCATTCTAGGTAATACTTCTGTTGTACTCTTTATATTATAAGAGTCTATATTAGCCATTTCATCGAGTACTCTCTCTGCTGCATTTATATCTAGACCAGAAAGACGTCTTGCTAATCGACTAGTATCAATACTAGTTAAGACAGGTGCATCAATAGCTACATTTACATTATACATATTATTTCCGTTTTCTTCAAGTTTTAATGAGCGAATGTTAATCCCAGAACTCATTAATTCAACATTATTAGATAATTTTTCTTTTAATATATTCGTGGCAAGCCTATCTAATTCATTATTTTTAAACAAATATCCTTCTGCAATTACTTCTCCTTCAATTATAAAGTCATCTGTAATATCACCAGACTCTGCAGTATAAGAAAAATTAGGTTCTAGAAAGTTAATTTTTTCTTCAATAATACGAAAATTTCCTCCTAATTCCTGATATACTCTTCTTACTAGCTTAGCTCTTAAATCCTCTGCTAGTAAAGACTTGGCCCTTTCAATATCTTCATTACTTAAATAGGATATTCTTTTGTCACTGCCACCTCTAATGGCCTCAGGATTTATTACATGGAGATTTTCCATACTATCTTTAATTCTTTTTACTTCTCCAAATGATACATTAGCCTGAGTACCTGCTGATAGAGCCTGTACTCTTACTTCGCTCTGTCCTGCTTTCATACCAACTGGAACATCCATTAAATAATCTACTTCTAAACCTGGTACTGATATATCTTCTAAAGTTTGATATTCAATTCCACTATCAGTTTTTACTATAGTTCCAGCAGGAATATCTACATTACTTGTCCTTTCATTGATAAAACGAACATAACCGGATGCTTTTTCATCTCCTATTAATTGCACCCCTGTAGTTTCTATTTCTTTATGACCGCTAATTTTAACTTCTGTTTTATGTAATGGTAATATATTATTTTCCCAATCAATATTACTAATTCGATTTGAAGCATTAAGATCTAGCTCATAATTAAGTTCTTGAATTATTGCCTGTATTTCTATAGTAGCTGTAGGATAATAAAAATAGAAATAAGCCATTATTATAATGATTAGTATTGTAGATACTGTTAAAAACCTTGAAAAAAGATTCTGGTATCTACCTTTAGATTCAGAATTATTGTTTTTATGCTTATTTTTACTTTTATTACTCTGTCCCCTTTTTATCTTATCTCTAAGTTCTTTATTATCTTGCTTTTGGGCAATATTCTTTTTCTCATCTTTATATCCTTTTTTATTTAAAGCATCATCTTTTTCTCTGCCTGCAGCTACTTTGTTTTCAAGTGAAGATTTAACTGCTAAATCTTTTTCTAAGTCATCTAACTTTAAATACATTTTAAATCCAGCTTTACTTACTTTATCAGACAAGATTTTATCTGGATTTATAATTACTATATTTTTTTTAAGACGTTTTTCATACTTTTTTAAAATCTCTAGATTTACTGTACTATTTAGTAGAAGATGTCCGTTTTTTATTACTAAAGCCATCTTGACTGCTGAACTAGTTTTCAATAAATCTATAACTTCTTTTATACCAGATTCTTGATCGATATAAAAGACCCTATATGATCTTACTTTCAAAATTTATCACACTCCATTCTTTATTAACTACTTTAGTTCCACAATAAGCCAGGGATTTTGGAGTTGTATATTCTATACCTTTTAGTAAAGCAAACTGATCTTCTATGCTTTTAATATCAGTAGCGTCTAATAGACTTATCTCTACTTTTTGACCAAATGGTAGTCTTTCTTCTAGATTATAATTCTCCAAACCATCTTTTAAGCCTTTTAGAGCACTGCCTCCCCCACAAAAGTATATATTTTTAGGTAGTATTTCTCCTTGTGCTAAATCTCTTAAAGACAATTCAATGCCCTGATATAGTATTTGCATATCAGATTTCAATAATTTATCAATTCTATTATAGTCTTTACAATTTTCTCCTTTAGAATAAGCTAATTTTACTTTTTCCGCTTCATCTAAGGTCAGATTCAGATTTGAAGCAAGGGTTCTTGTAAAAGCCCTCCCCCCCATAGCAAACATTCGACTACCTTCTATACCTCCATTTCTTATTAGAGCAATATCAGTAGTTCCACCACCAATGTCTATAATTATTGCACCAAATTCATATGTCTCTATATTCAAAATACTACTAGCTACAGCTAAAGGTTCTGGCATTACTGCTATTAGTTTAGTACCTAAGTCTCTAGCAATAGTTCTGAGTGCTCCTAACTGAACTAATGGGGCAAAGGTATAGAAAGCAAGAATACTAACATTTTTACCTTGAAATTGCTCAGGATTATTTACTTTATATCCATCAACCTTAATTTCTACTAAATTATAATGTATTAATTCAAACTCAATATCTTTAAAACCTGTTTCCATTTCTGCCTTTTCCAAAGCCTTCTTATAAGCCTTTTCTTGGCCCTTTACCATAATCTTATCTAATTCTTTTTTATCTAGCTTTTTATCTGGCTTATCCCTTACTACATCAAATGATAATAAAATACCTTTAACAAATTCACCTGCTAAACCAGTAATCATCTCTACAGTCTGATAAGGAGTTTTATCTTTTATATCTTCCAATGCCTTTTTAGCAATCGCACTAACACCATCGATATTTGTAATAGCACCACCATCCATATTTCCATAATCTTGTTTTACTCTAGCAAATGATATCAAGTTCTTTTCATTTTTATTAAATTCAATCATAGCTAACTTTAAGTATTCAGTACCAATATCAAGTACCAATCGATAGTTAAATGAATTTTCCTCCGTATTATTAAAAAGTTTTTCAAAAAATTTCATTATATTCTCCCCTCTATTATGGTATTATTAACAAATATTAACTATTTTATAAGTATAATTTAATCTGTTAGATATAATAAGGTCATTATAGGATAAAAAAGTATTGTTGCCGCAGCAACTACCCCTGAATCATTAACAAACATAGTCAGCAAACTAGCTGCAAGAGCCCCTGAAATAGCTGCTTTTAAATAGGGATTTGCCAAAAAGAATTTTTTAAGTTGAGGTCCAGGTCTTTTAATAAGGAAGAATAGATAAATAATCATAGCTAGCAAAACCCTGGTCCAGATTGTCCAACGCAAAAGCTTTAAATTCATACTGAGTTTACGTATTAAAGTATTATAAAGCCACTGCCAATCAGTTTCAAATATCTTTTTTGTTGCTTGACCAATATGACTACTTACACCAAAAAAACCACTATAATCAAAATATAAAATTAATAAAAGAAAAGAAATCCCTATAAAAATTATCAAGTGGCGACCTTTTTTTAAAGTAGAATAATATGCAACGGAAAAAGCCAGTAAAGCCGTAATCATTCCACCAAAGTTAGCTCCTAGATGTGCTGCTCCTATAAAATATGTAAAAATCAAATATAAAAAAGCAATAAGATAATTTATATAATTTATAGAGATTGATTTTATATTTCTTTCTTCTAATTTTTCCATAAATCTAGCTACACTGATCAAAATAGCACCAAGGAAAAAACCCATATATTCATTACCTAGACCATAATACCTGGCCCCTATTATTGAAGAATATCCAAGTATTGTATCTCCCAACATCTGATAATCTAATATAAGATTAAGAGAAATTAAGAAAACTAAAGAGCTAGATATTAACATAAGACGAGTAAACTTAGTATTTGTATATTTCAAAAGCAAAAACACTTCTAAAATACTTAAGACTATTAAGATTGTTAAAATTTTTGAGACTGAGAAAATATCTAATACTGATATAAACATATAATTTATTGGAACAAGCAGTATAGATAATAATAGGTATTCAAAAACATTATAAAATATGATGCTTTTTGAAATTTTCTTAAATAATATCTTTAAGATAGCCATAAATATTAGTATTAATTGAAAAAAAATAAAAGCTTGAATAAAGGATGGGCGAATCTGGTATATAAATGAAACTCTCTGATTTAAAGAACTAAGTATATCCCAATTAACTTCTTCTTCATATACAGAAAACAAATTATTATAAGCCTGGATTTGATTGGACATAAAAAATAATGGTAGTATGTCTGAAATACTTATAATACCTTTTCGTCTAGTCGAAGTAGAGCTTAAGAAACCATGATTTAGATCTCTTCCACTTATTAATAACCAGGACATATTTTCATTTTGTCTTAATGATTGATATGAAGGTGTTGGGGCAAATATTACTAGCTGAGTTTCTTCTAGCTTAATATTTTCTATTATAAATCCTATAAATTGATCAATTTTTTTTAAGGACTCAGCTTTATATTCTTGAATCTCTCTTATTCCTATTTCTTTATAATTTCCATCAGTTTCTCTAATAGGAAGTTCTCTTTCTTCTCTTTTTTTCTTAGCATCCTCTTCTTTCCTACTTTGATAAAACTCCTCAATACGTGATATGTCTCCTGTTTCTATAACAATAGTATTGGCTTTCTCCTTATACTCCAAAAAACGTTTCTCCATTTTAGCAAAATCACTTTGATAAGCCCAGGGATAAGGTACTTCTTTTAAAATCTCTTTGCTTATATCAGCATATGGAACAAAGCCATCACTATCCATTACCATTGATATAATAGTTCTTCTTTCGGCATCAATATTATCCGAATTTCCTATAACAGCAATACTTATATCATTATCTCTAGCAATATCACCCAACAAACCTGGCTTAGCTTGATAATTTGTTTTTAGGTTTATTGCAGACAATTCTGAAATTTTCCTATTCAATGCACCTTCACCGTAGCTTTTTGCCTTATGCGATATTTTACTCCCCTGGCAACGATTTCCTGCACCGGCAGTTAAATAGGTGCTTTCAGGATGCAAATATCCAGCAGTTCGGACATTCATCAAACTAAAAGCACCTTCTTTTTGTAAATAATCAATATTTGCTGTGTCTGTTAAGATAAGCTCTTCAATACTTAATCTATCGATTACAATCATAATCAAATCTAGTGAGTGATTATCATTAGCTGCCTCTGCATTTATCTTTACAGAGAAAAGTAAAATTATCAATAAGAAAAGAAATATATATCTTCTCAATAAGAAACTCCCTTCTTTTTGACAATTTAATAACTTATCAATTTAGAAATTACTCTATATGATTAACTCGTAAATAATTTCTTAATAATTCTTCTATAATCTCATCTCTATCAATAGTTCTTATCATAGTGCGAGCATCCTTATAACTAGTAATGTATGCAGGATCACCTGACAATAAATACCCCACTATTTGATTGACAGGATTATAGCCTTTTTCCTCTAACGCTTGATAAACTTTTTGCATAAGATAAGCAGTCTCACTTAAATCCTCTTTGATAACCTTAAATCTCATAGTCTTATCGTTAATTTTTTCATTAGGCATATAATCACTTCCTTAATTATCCAGGTTTTCTATATTAAAATCAAAATTATTACTAAGAAAATTATTAGAATCATATTAGTATCTTATTTGTATCATATTTGTATCATAATTATAATTTTAATATAGATTAACACCTTATTTGATAATCTTTCCAAGAAAATATCTCTTATACTTATTATATTCGTTATTTCTTTGCTAAATCCTGTTTCTTATTAGATATTTATAATAATTTTTTCGCTTCTTTAAGAGCTTCCTGAATTTTAGAGGAATCACGTGCTCCTGCTTGGGCCATATCCGGACGTCCTCCACCGCCTCCACCTGCAACTTTTGCTACCTTGGAAACTATCTTACCTGCATGATAACCTTCTTTTACTAAATCATCAGTAACTGAAGCTACAAATAGTACTTTTTCTCCTAAATTTGAAGCAAGAACTATTATTCCAGACCCTAATTTTTCTTTCAATTGATCAGATAATTTCCTTAATGCTTCATTATCTATTCCATCAAGGGATGTGGTAATAATACTCACGCCATTTATCTCTTCAACTTCATCTATTAAATCTCCGGTAGTTGAGTTAGCTAAACGGTCTTTCAGTGAGTTCATTTCTTTTTCTAGTTCTTTTTGCTCTAAAATCAAGGTATCTATTCTTTCCATAAGTTTGTCTTCAGTAGTTTTTAATTTATCTGCTATACTGGCAATTAAATTTTCTTGTTTATTAATAAAATTAATTAATTCTTCACCTGATATAGCTTCAATTCTACGTACACCTGCTGCAACACTAGATTCACTTAGAATTTTGAAGAAACCTATTTCTCCTGTTGCCTGAACATGAGTACCAGCACATAGTTCCTTACTATAATCTCCCATGCTAACAACTCTTACTTTTTCACCATATTTTTCTCCAAATAATGCAGTAACTCCAGCTTCTCTAGCCTCATCCATACTAGTAATTAATGTTTTTACAGATAAATTTGACATAATTGCCTGATTTACTTTCGCCTCTACTGCAGCAATCTCATCATCATTCATTTTGTTAAAGTGATTAAAATCAAATCTAAGCCTATCTGCTTCAACAAGTGAACCTGCCTGTTTGACATGATCACCTAAAACTTCTTTTAATGCCTTATGCAATAAATGAGTAGCTGAGTGATTTCGAGCAGTAGCCTTTCTAATATCAGAGTATACCCGAGCTTCTACTTCTTGATTCTTATTTAATCTACCTTCTTCAACTTCAATGTAATGGACAATTAAGCCTAGTCTTTTTTTAGTATCATAAACTTTAGCCAGGTTTCCATCAAGCCTTAGGATACCTTTATCTCCAACTTGACCTCCACTTTCAGCATAGAAGGGTGTACTATCTAATATTATTTCACCTTTTTTTCCTGCACTTAATGATTCTACTTCCTTACCCTCAGATATAATACTAATTATTTTTGACTTATCTTCATAGTGTTCATAACCAGTAAATTCTATATCTCCATTATTCTCCATTACGTCACGATATATTATTTCTTGTTCAGAGGCATTAAATCCTACATCTTCCCTGGCATCACGTGCTCGTTGTCTTTGTTTTTCCATTTCTGCTTCAAAGCCATTCTCATCTACAGTAAGTCCTTCTTCTTCCAATACATCATTTGTTAAATCAAGAGGAAAACCATAAGTATCATATAATTTAAAGGCATTTTCACCAGACAAAAGTTCTTGTCCTTCATTCTTCAATTCCTCTATCATATCATTTAATTTTATTAGGCCTTGATCAAGAGTTAATAAGAAACGCTCTTCTTCTGCCTTAATAACCTTTTGCAAGTACTCAGCCTTTTCTTGAAGCTCTGGATAAGCTTCTTTCATAGTTTCAATTACAACAGGTACTAATTTATACAAGAATGGTTCTTTGTAATTTATATTTTTACCAAAGCGAACAGCTCGACGGATAATACGACGAATTACATAGCCCCGTCCCTCATTGCTAGGCAAAGCACCGTCAAATATAGCCATACTTGCACCACGACTATGATCTGCTATCACTCTAAAGGTAGTCTTTGTCTCATCATCTTGACTGTAGTCAAATCCACTATCTGACTCTAAAAAATCAATCATTGGCTTTAATAGATCAGTTTCAAAGTTAGAATCAACTCCTTGTAAAATAGAAGCTACTCTTTCTAAACCCATACCTGTATCAATATTTTTATTTTTTAATAATTCATATTCACCAGATTCCTTTTTATCATACTGAGTAAATACTAAATTCCAAATCTCTAAGAAACGATCTCCTTCACCGCCAATTACATCTTCTTCACTATCTCCATATTCAATTCCACGATCATAATGAATCTCAGAACAAGGGCCACAAGGACCAGTGCCTATTTCCCAGAAATTATCCTTTTTACCCATTCTTAAGATTCTTTCTTTAGGAACACCTACATCATTATGCCAAATATTAAATGCTTCATCATCATCTTGATATACAGTAATCCATAAACGTTCTTCTTCCATTTTTAATACTTCAGTTATAAATTCCCAAGCCCAAGTGATTGCTTCTTTTTTGAAATAATCCCCAAAAGAAAAGTTTCCTAACATTTCAAAAAAAGTATGATGTCGATCTGTTTTACCTACATTTTCAATGTCATTTGTCCTGATACATTTTTGACTAGTAGCAACCCTATCTCTTGGTGGTGTTTCTATACCATTAAAATAATTCTTAAAAGGGGCCATCCCCGCATTAATCCACAAAATACTTGGATCGTTTTGTGGAATTAATGGTGCACTAGCTAACACCAAATGTCCTTTTTCTTCAAAAAAATCAAGATATGCTTTTCGAACTTCATTTCCTGTCATTACCATATTTACACCCTCCCACTTATAGCAATTCTTATATTTATCCGAGAGCCAATTGCCACTAATACTCCCTCTGAAACTAAGAACTCACTTATATTAAGCTTTATGTAAGAACAGCTTATAAACTATTATAAATTAAATAATACTAAAAATCGAAGTATTTGTCAATTATTTGTCAATTAAGGCTGCTAATATTTTTCAATAAAAATTTTAAAAAATATTTTTAATATTGCAGCTACTGGTACCGCCAAAATAATTCCCCATAATCCCATTAACTCTGCTCCTACTAATAGAGCAAACAATACTCCTAATGGATGAATGCCTAATTCATGACTCATAATTTTTGGACTAATTAGGCTACTTTCAACTTGTTGTATTATAAAATAAAGCAAGGCTACACCTAATGCCTTAGTGGGAGAAGATAATAAAGCGATTAGTATAGCAGGGATACTTCCAATTATCGGCCCAACAAATGGAGCCATATTACTAATTGTAGCAAATATGCCTAAAATTATAAAAAACCTAACTCCTATAAAATATAAACCTAGTGTACATAATATTCCTACAACAACACTTACCCAGACTTGTCCACGAATATAAGCTAAAAAAATATTATTTATATCACTTATTATTTTTAAAAATAGACTTCTTTTATCTTCTGGCAGATAACGAATAAATGCTTTTTTAAATTTATCCATATCTTTTAATATATAATAGGATATGAATGGTGCCAGAATAAGACTAATTAATAAGGAAAATGAACTAATTAATATTTCTGTGAAATTTTCCATAAACACTAACAATTGTTCTTCTGCTCTCGTAAAAACACGACTAAGAAGTTCTTTTATCAAAGCAGGCAACTGTACCCTTTGATATTCGTGATTTAAATGGTCTATATATTGATCTAATTGCTGAATGTATTCAGGTATATTTTCACTTAAGCTTTCTAGCTCTTTCATTAAAACTGGAAAGATTAAAAATGCTATAACAGCAGCTATTAATAAAAATACTATTATTAATATATATATTGCACAAGTCTTAGGTACTTTTTTTTCCCGCAAAAAACAAATTAAAGGAAAAAATAGATATGAAAGAAAAATACCCAATATAAAAGGCAATAAAATTATTCTTATTCTAAATATAAAATAAATTATGCCCCCAATAATTAGGAGCATAATAGCTATCTTCGCATCCTTTTCCTTTAAATCATCCATGTTTTTATCACCGATTTTTTACTTAGTATTTTCTTCTCTTAAATTCTTTAATGCTTCCTCTAATTGATTGATTTTTTTACTAAAGTTTAATTTGTCAGCAAAATCTTCACCCATTGTTTTCCCTTCTTTTTTCCCTTTTAATTCCACCTCTCGTGGTGGGTTTCTTGCTTCGTCAAGATTCATTTCTTCTTTTTCTTCTACTTCTTTAGATGTATCATTGTATGGAATTTTAGACATCTCAGAACCTGTTTCTTTATTGGCTTTATCCTCTTTATTTTCTTCTTCATCTTTATTACTGCTCAGTAATTTATCTTCTTTCTTTTCTACATCCTCTATTCTGTCTTCATCTTCAATATCTGAATTTAAAGCTGATTTTATTTCTTTCTTAAGTTCAGTGTATTTAGAGCTTTCATCATCATTGTTTTTCTTATCAGCCATATTGTGGATAGATATTAAACCTAAGGATACCCCTAGCAACCCACCTACTACTAAACCTGTAATAAAGTTATTTTTCTTTTTCAAAAATATAACCCCCTTCATTTCTCTTTAGATATTATATCCAAGAGGAAAAAAAATATCCAAGAGTATATTTATGAATAATACTCTATTCAAAAACACCTGATACATCATTATTATTTCTATCGATATAAATCTGTGGTACTCTACCTACTATTATTACTTCTGTTACAGGAACATCTGCATATACCTCTACTTCTCTGCTACTAAAAGGCACAATAAGCCTTATTTGTACTCCAAGATTTATATATATCTTATGTCTTGTTTGATTTATACCTGCAGAAGTAAAGCTATCAACAATTGTTGGTGGTTCAGTAAATCCTGCAGGTACCATTCTCATGCTAAGGTCTGGTCCATAAGCAGCCAGTATATCTATTCCTAATATTCTCGTTACAGGTACTTGAATTGTTTCTCTACTAATACTTTCTAGTCTTCTTTGAATACCTAAGGAGACCTGTGAATTAAAATTATTTATGTACTTTAAATTGGGCTGCATTAAAACAACATCACCTTGATCATTATAGATATATTCAATCATATCTTGATATGACATCTGTTCACTATGTTCTTCAACTACTTCATGAATTATTTTATTTGCTATATTTTTAGCCTCTACTTCTGCCAGGCTAAAAAAGACTGGAGTTAAAGATCTATGTATGATATAAAATAAGGAGAAGAGTATTAAAATAAATACTATAATAATCCTAAAAAAATTTAACTTCATAATAGCATCCCTCCATTTAATAATTTATGCTTAAAAGATGTAAAATGTGAATTAAAATGTGAAATAGAAGAAAGTTTTATATAAGTTTAAGTAGAAACTAGGGGTATTAATTTATTGATTTTTATGTTATAATAATTGATATTGAAAGGAGGAGCATTATGGCAAAGAAAAAACATGTTATAATTTCAGGAATAATATTATTTATAGCTATATTTTTTGGATTAACAATAGGAGCAATCACGTTTATAATTCAAAACACACCTGATATATCAAATTACAGAGGTGCCAGTCAAGCAACTTTACTATATAGTGCTGATGGAGAATTACTAACTAGATTATATAGTCAAAATAGAATCAGTGTTCCTCGTAATAGAATACCAAGTGATTTGCAAAATGCATTTATAGCCATAGAAGACACTAACTTTTTTGTACATCATGGTATTGATTTCTGGGGTATTGGTAGAGCTGTAGTTACTAACTTTATTCAGCGTAGGGCTAGACCACATGGGGCAAGTACTATTACACAACAATTAGCTGGAAACACACTCTTGGATAGACAGGATGTTTCTTATTATAGAAAATTACAGGAAGCTTATCTTGCTTTACAATTTGAACGATTATATACAAAACCAGAAATACTAGAAATGTATCTAAATGAAATATTTTTAGGGCACAGTGCTTGGGGAGTACAGGCTGCAGCTCAACAATATTTTGCTAAAGATGTTTGGGAATTAACACTAAGTGAATCAGCGTTAATTGCAGGAATAACAAGAGGTCCAAATTATTACTCTCCTTTTAATAATTATGACCGTGCTATTGGAAGACGAAATGTAGTTTTAAATAGGATGGAAGAATTAGGTTATATCACCCCTGAAGAAGCTGAGGAAGCTAAAAATGAAGAACTTAATTTAAAAAGAACTTCTCCAATTAATAATGATTTTGCACCTTACTTTGTACGTTATGTAAGAGATGAACTAATAAATATGTTTGGTTCTCAAATTGTTTATAGTGGTGGATTAAAGGTTTATACCACACTTGATCCTAATATGCAAAGAAAAGCAGAAGAAGAAATAGCCAGAAATATTGAAGAACGTTATATACCTACTATTGAACGTAGTAATACGGCTGACCCACAACAACCACAAATGTCTTTAGTTACGCTTGATGTTAAAACTGGTGAAATACGAGCAATGGTTGGTGGTAGGGGTAATGACCAATTTAACAGAGCAACACAGGCAGTTAGACAGCCTGGTTCTGCTTTCAAAACATTTGTATATACTGCAGCTATACAAGAAGGATATTCAGCATCATCAGTTATTAATGATATGCCTATGTTAGCTAGAAAAGAAGAAGATGAACCTTTAAGAATTTGGCCTAGAAATTACAGTAATGAATACCGTGGTTTTGTAACACTTCGCGAAGCATTAAAGCGTTCTATTAATGTTCCTGCTGTAAAACTACTACAAGAAGTTGGTATTGATAAAACTGTAAGACTTGTAGAAGAAATGGGTATTACTACTCTGCAAGATGTTGATAGACATGGACAACATTTAGCATTAGCTCTAGGTGGCTTAAACAAAGGTGTAACTCCACTTGAAATGGCATCAGCTTACGGAATATATGCTAACCAGGGAGTTTATGTAGAACCAAGTGCTATTACTAGAGTATTAGATAGTCAAGATAATGTCATATATAGATCTCATACTGAAAAACGCATTGTACTATCGGAAGATGATGCCTATATCATAACAAGCATGCTTCAATCAGTTGTAGATGATGCTGGTGGTACTGGATGGCGTACTCGTCTAGGAAATCAAGCATCTGCTGGTAAAACAGGTACAACAAATAATTATACTGATGCTTGGTATGTAGGATATACACCTGATTTAGTAACAAGTGTATGGATAGGTGAAGATAACATTGCTCCAATGAACTATACACAACGTAATCCTCAGGGTGAATTTATCTTTCCTGAAGGTCACAGAACAAGAGTTTCTAGTGCTGAGGCTGCCCGTATCTGGGGTGGGTATATGAACAATGTAGTTGCTGATATGCCTGTGTCACATTTTCCTGTACCAAACAACATTGTTCGGGATGTTGAGATAGATCCTTTGAGTGGTTTACTAGCAAATGAATATACAGAACGTACTGTTAGGGAAATTTTCCGTGAAAATAATGTCCCTACAGAAACTAGCAATATTACTCAAGCAATTGCAACAGCAAGAATTGACAAAGAAAGTGGTCTATTAGCAAGTAATAACTGTCCTGAAGAAAATATCGTAGAATATCAATATTATCTTGATAGTCGAATAAGGATTGCTGATAAAAGAATTGAATTTGGAACAGAACAAGCAATAGCTCAAGCTGAATTAAATGATGAAGAGTTTACAGAAAGTGATATACATGGTGTCTATATTGTAGAAGGTGGACAGCCACTTCAGCAGATTGATTTAGGAACAGGGGTTCCACTTACAGATGATGATGGTAATATACTATTTGAAACTATACCTGAAGAAGAATGCGATATTCATGGTCAAACAGAAAATGATAATCTAATTAATAGTATATGGGATTTCTTCCTTAGACAAAACAATTAAGAGATTCTTTATAAAGAAAAAAGAAAACAAAGTCTGTAATTTTCATCTAAATTTAATAAAAAGAAAGCAATTCAAAAAAAGCTTATTATCTTTTTTAAAAAAGATAATAAGCTTTTTATATTTCAAACTTGAATCTTGATTTAAAATTTCTATTTTACAGAAACTATTGTTACTCCAGTGCCACCTTCTTCTTGTCTTCCTAAGCGATATGAATCTACATGTTTATGAGATTTTATTATATCTTTAACAGCCTCTCTCAATGCACCAGTTCCTTTTCCATGGATTATTTCCACTTGTTTAAGTCCTGCTAAAAATACATCATCTAAATATTTATCCACTTTTCTTTGAGCTAATTCATATCTTTCTCCTCTTAAATCTAAACTAGATGAAACCTTCTGGGTCTTTTTAAGCTTATATTTTTTTATCATTTCTTTCTTTTTTATTTCCGGCATTTCTGCTTTTACTATATCTTCAAGACTGGCTTTAACTGTCATTATCCCAGCCTGGACACTTACTTCTTCTTTATCATAATCTATATCGATTACTTTTCCTCTTCTACCAACACTCAATATCCTTACATCATCGCCAATTGATATATCTTCTTGCGACTTTGCATCTTTAACAGTTAATTCTTTACTACTTAGGAAACTATCATCGAGTGTTTTAAAGTCTTGATTTACTTCATTTCCTTCTCTATCAACTTCAGAACGTGAGGTGAAGTCTGATTTTTTTAATTTTTTAAGAATTTCTTTACTTTGTTTCCTGGCAGTCTCTATTATATCAGATGCTTTTTCATGTGCTTTTTTAACTATATCTTCTTTTTTCTTTTTTAAACTTTCAACTTCTTCATGATATTTTTTTCTTAATTCTTTCGCCTCTTGCTCCTTTGCTAAAAATTCTTCTTTTAATTCTTTGTATTTTTTTCTTTCATGATTAAGACCACTGATAATTTCTTCAACTTCTATCTCATCACTACTTAATAAATCTTTAGCATCAAGGACTATCTCTTTCGGAATGCCCAATCTCTCAGCTATTGCAAAAGCATTACTACCACCAGGTATACCCATCAAAACCTTATATGTTGGTTTTAATGTTTCAATATTAAATTCCACAGAAGCATTTTCTACTCCATCTTTATTATAGGCATAATTCTTTAGCTGACTATAATGAGTAGTTACAATTGTAAATGCCCCTTTTTCTCTTAAACTCTCCATAATTGATATTCCCAGGGCTGCCCCCTCTTTAGGATCAGTTCCTGCGCCTAATTCATCCATTAATATTAGACTATCTTTATCTGCTTTAGCTATAAAACTCTTTATTCTATTCATATGTGATGAAAAAGTACTTAAGTTTTGCTCAATACTTTGCTCATCTCCTATATCAGCAAATACATTTTTAAACAGAGATATTTCTGTACCAATGGCAGCTGGTATATGCATACCACATTCTACCATCAAAACAAACAAACCTACAGTTTTTAAGGCTACCGTTTTACCCCCTGTATTAGGTCCAGTAATAATCAAAGTGGAGAAATCTCCACCTAATTGTATATCAATTGGAACTGCTATCTCTCCTAATAAAGGATGTCTACCTTCTTTTATATCAATAACACCACTTTTATTTACCTCAGGTTCAATAGCATTTAATGCTCTACTATACGCTGCACGTGCAAAAATTACATCAAGTATTGTTGTTATTTTTAAATTGGCTTCTAATGTATGAGAATCTTTTGCTACTTCAGCACTTAATTTTTGTAAAATTTTATATATTTCTTTTTCTTCTTCTGAATACAATTCACTTAATCTATTATTCATTTTTACAATAACCATCGGTTCCATAAATAAGGTCATACCACTAGAAGATTGGTCATGAACTATACCTTGAAAAGTATTCCTATATTCACTTTTTATAGGAACAACATATCTATCCCTTCTCCTAGTTATCAATTTATCTTGGAGCATATTTTCATATTTTGTATTTCTAATAATATTCTCCATTTTATCTCGCACATTATTAATCATTCTATTTATCTCAGACCTAAT
The DNA here is from genome assembly GCA_037623315.1 of Halanaerobiaceae bacterium ANBcell28. GTDB lineage: Bacteria > Bacillota > Halanaerobiia > Halanaerobiales > DTU029 > JBBJJH01. Next base: position 34,581 of record JBBJJH010000004.1, on the reverse strand, counting down.
TTTAGAAAGTTTTTTACTAGCTGTATCTTTTATTTCCCCATAATCATCAAAACAATGATTTAACTCTCTGTTTAAACTTTTTAAATCTATTATTTTAATTCCTTTATTTACTACAAGACCATAATAATTATCTATAACTCTAGGATCTAAATTATCTATTATTTCATCAAAGTATTTTCTCAAAGATCGAAAAGCATCAAGTGTATTTTTAATATCAATCAATTCTTTTTGTGATAATATCATACCTTTATTTACTTTTTTTATAATCTCCCTTAAATCCCGAACTCCACCAAAAGAAGGCGTATTAAATTCTTGTATTAATTTACTTGCCACACTTACTTCTTTCAGTGTCTTTTTAATGTATTTTATATCATCAAGCGGTTTTAAAGCATCAATTATCTCCTTAGCTATATTAGTACTTGCATATCCTTTAAGTTCGGCTTTTATTTTATTTAATTCCAGGATTTCTAATATACTATTATGCAAAATAATCCCCTCCAATAATAAAACTAAAGTTGCTACTTCTATTATCACAAAAAAACAACCCTATTGCAAGTACAATAGGATTTAGGATTTGAAGATACTTTGCAAACTACTTTGAATAAATGGTGTCATATCAAGTATCCTGGCTGCTAATATAGACTGTCTAATATTTTCTGTTAAAGTAGCATATGGTATATGAGATAACATTAATACTAGTAAATAGGATACAAGAAAACCTTTTACTAAACCTAAAACTGCTCCAGCAGCATGGTCTATTGGTTTAAGAAACAAGACATCTAAGACTCTTTTGAAAATAGTTCCAAGTATATGTACAAATATATTTATGCCTATAAACAATATAGCAAAACTAATGAACTGGTAAAATTCCGGAGCAACACTAATAAATGATTCTATTAAAGGTATAAAATCCTTATAGTAATTCATTGATATTAGTAAGGCTAGCAAAATACCTAGTATTGTACTAGTTTGCCTAATAAACCCTTTATGATAACCACTAATAATAAAATATAGAAACATGAGCAAGATCAATATATCAATTATTGTTATGTTCAAATGCTAATCATCCTCCTCTATTAGCTTTAATAATTCTTCGTAATCTTTTTTTATCTCCTTATATTTTTCCTTTAAAAGAAGATTCTCTTTTTCTGCCATTTTTAAATCTTCTAGTTTCTTATTATATACACTTTTTAACTTATAATACTCATCAGTTATATTCATTATTGTCAAGGCAATAATTCTTTGACGTGATAGCCTAGGATAAGCTCGAGATATTTCATCACCAATGAGATTAATATGTTCAGAGAGTCTATTTACATAATCATCAGAAAGATTTCCTACTACAACAAGTTCTTCACCCATAATTTTAATACTAAACCTATTATTATGCTTATCCTCTATAGCCATAGTATTCATCTCCTAAATACACAAATTTCTTTGATGTTCCCAACTGGCAAGCTTGTCTACTTTTCTGCCGAAGATCTATAAGTAACTCTATATGTAACTTTATGAATAACTCTATGAATAACTTTATGAATAGCAATCTCATTATGTAAGAATACCTTATCATTAAAATAATAGTAAGGATTAGTTTAAGCTATACAAACTTTATCCTTACTATTATTAAATTCACTATTTAATTAAAAATTCCTGCCTGTTTTTTTTAATTTCCTCTAATTTTTGCAGAAAAACATTCTTCTAATTCACCAATTATCTTTTTAAATACTTTATTTACTTCTTCATCTGTTAAAGTTTTATTCTCAGCCTGGAATAATAATTTATATGCTAAACTTTTTTGATTATCTGGAACTTGATCTCCCTGATAAAGATCGAATATGTCAACTTGTTTTAAAAGCTTCCCACCATTCTTCTTTATAAGCTCCAGAAGTGCTGCAGAATTTATATCTTTTCCTACTAAAACTGCTAAATCCCTTTCAATAGCTGGATATTTAGGTAATTCTTGATATTTGTTTAATAAACTAGCATTGTCAAATATTTTTTTGATATCAATCTGGTAAATAGCGGCCCTTTCTTTTAAATCAAGCTCCTCAATTATTTCTGGATGTATTTCACCAATAAAACCAATTTCCATATTATTAATCATTATTTTGGCTGTTCGGCCTGGATGTAAATAAGAAATTTCACTGGCCTCAAATCTATAATTCTTTACTCCGATACTGTCAAAATAATTTTCAATTATTCCTTTTAAGTAAAAGAAATCAGGAGCTGATAAATTCCAATTATCTTCTTGAATACCCATACTTGCAGCGGCTAGTTTTAGTTCTTGGCAATAGCCCTCTTCATCTTCTTTATTGAAATATACATTAGATAATTCGAAAACTTTCATATTTGCTACCTGTCTTTTAGCATTCTTAGATAGAACTTCTAAAATTCCAGGAATTAATGATGTTCTCATTAAAGCATACGTTTCATTAAGTGGATTTTTAATTTTTACCCAATCTTTTAATTTACTATCATCTTCAAGTTTTAATATCTTGTAAGCATCTTCCCCTGTCATACTAAAAGAAATTATTTCATCTAAGCCTGATGATAGCATTATCTCTTTACTTAAGTCTTCAAATCTTTGTTTTTCATTTTTACCACCCTGTTGCTTACTAATAGGTTTAGTTAACGGAATATTATTATAACCATACATTCTAGCTAGTTCTTCGACCAAATCTGCTTCTCTTTCTACATCACCACGAAAAGCTGGTACACTTACCAATAATGATTCACCATTGTTTTCTTTTACAGCAAATTTCAATTTCTCTAACATCTCTTTAACTGTTTTTAAAGAAAGTTCAAGACCTAGCACTCTGTTAACATATTCTAAATCTAAGTTTATTTCCAAAGGAATATATCCATTTGGATATATATCAATTACAGCATTAAGAACTGTGCCATCTGCATACTCTTGTAATAAATAAGCTGCTCGATTAGCTGCTTCTAGAGTATTTTCCATATCTAATCCACGTTCAAAACGATGTGATGCTTCACTTGGTAACCCTAATTTCTTAGCTGTTTTACGAATATTTACTGGATGAAAATAAGCAGATTCCAAAAATATAGTCTTTGTATTTTCTGTAACTTCACTATTAGCTCCACCCATAACCCCTGCTAATCCAATAGCTTTTTCAGCATCTGCAATCACAAGAACTTCTTCATCTAGTTTTCTTTCTTTATCGTCTAGAGTTACAAGTTTTTCACCTTTTTTTGCTCTTCGTACTATTATTTTTTTATCTGAAACTTGATCATAATCAAAAGCATGTAAAGGTTGATTGTATTCTAATAAAACGTAATTTGTAATATCAACAACATTATTTATAGGTCTAATACCTGCAGCAGATAGTCTTTTTTGCATCCACATAGGTGAAGGAGCTATCTTTACATCTTTTATTATTCTTCCAGTGTAACGTGGACACAAATCATTTGCCTGAACATCCACCTCTATTAAATCGTTAATATTATCATTTTTTTCTTTTAATTCTATTTTAGGATACTTTACTTCCATGTCGTTTTGTAAAGCTTCTAATTCTCTAGCTATACCTAAATAGCCTAAGCAACGAGCATAGTTTGGTGTTAAATCCAGTTTTAAAACATAGTCATCAAGATTAAGATAGTCTATTAATTTCATACCAACTTTTGCATCAGAATTTAAAATCATGATGCCACTAGCACGTTCTTCACTTAAACCTAGTTCATCAGTAGAGCATAACATTCCAAGTGATGGCTCACCTCGAAGCTTTGCTTTCTTAATTTTCATACCATTAGGTAAAGTAACACCAACCTTAGCAACTGGCACCTTTGCTCCTTCTGCAACATTTGGAGCTCCTGTTACAATTTTAAGTATTTCATCAGCAGTATCAAGTTCACAAATAACTAATTTGTCTGCATTTGGATGAGGGCTGATTTTTTTTATTTCGCCAATTACTATATCTTCAATACCCTCACCTAAATATTCAAGCTCATCAACCTCCAAACCAGACATGGTTAATATATGGTCCAATTCCTCAGGACTATATGGAAAATCTATATATTCTTTCAACCAATTATATACAACTCGCATTTTATTCCCACCTTTCAAGACAAAAAATTTTAAAAATAAGCTTACTTATTTCCACTTATAGCTTAAGCTTACTTATTGTTATTGTTATTTTTATTTATATTTATAGCTTAAGCTTACAGAATTTATATATAATATTACTTAGTATAGTTATTACTAAAATTGATGTAAAAAGCGTTTGTCATTTTCAAATAATAATCGTATATCATTTATACCATATTTCAGCATTGTTATTCTATCTAAGCCCATACCAAAGGCAAAACCAGTGTACTCTTTTGAATCTATACCAGCCATTTCTAATACATTAGGATGCACCATTCCAGAACCCATTACTTCTAACCAACCCGTGCTGGAACATAACCTACAACCTTTTCCTTCACAGATAACACAAGAAATATCCACTTCTGCACTAGGCTCTGTAAAAGGAAAATAACTAGGACGAAATCTTGTTTTTGTATTTTCCCCATATATGGCCTTTAAAAAAGTCTCAATAGTTCCTTTAAGATCAGAAAAAGATATCCCATGATCTACAACCAATCCTTCTAACTGGTGAAATACTGGGGAATGAGATGCATCAATTTCATCAGAACGGTATACACGCCCAGGAGCTATAATTCTTATAGGTGGTTTCTCTTTAGCCATAGTCCTAATCTGTACAGGCGATGTATGTGTACGTAATACATGCTCATCATCTATATATAATGTATCTTGCAAGTCTCTAGCTGGATGATATTTAGGAATATTTAAAGCCTCAAAATTATTATATTGATTTTCTATCTCTGGACCTTCTGCTATATTAAAACCTAAACCAATAAAAATATCTTTAACTTGTTCAGTAATTTGTGTCAAAGGATGTTTATGGCCTAATTCTATTTGCTTACCTGGTAATGTAACATCAATTGTTTCTTCCTGAAGTTTTTTCTTTTTCAAGACTTCTTTCAAAACAGATTTTTTCTCGCTTAGCATCTTATTAAGGGTAGCTTTTAACTTATTAGCGACCTGACCTATGATAGGTCTCTCTTCAGCAGGTATTTTTCCCATTTGTCTTAGTACATCCGTTATCCTACCTTTTTTTCCTAAAAACTCAATTCTTAAGCCTTCTAGTGATTCTAAGTCTCCTACTTCATTAAATAATTTTTTTGCTTCTTCTTCAATACTTTTTAACTGTTGTTTTAAATCCAAAACAAACACCTCCAAATTTATCATAAAAATATTATTGAACTACAAAGAAAGTCATTTCCCAAAAGATTTTAAAAAATATTACTATACATAAAAAAATCCCTCAGTCCTATAGGGACGAGAGATTACGCGGTACCACCCTTATTATCTATTGTAGAATAAAATAAGTTTAATGTAAGTGAGTTAGTATACTACAAATTTTTGCATAATTATTATATGAATTATATACAAACCAAGTCTAGAAAGTTAAATTGCTTTTAACAAAGATTTGTATATACAAACTCATTCACTAAGCAATAGATCACTTAGATTTTTTAACGAGGCTATTTCCCCGGTTAGACCTACTATAGTTCAGCCCACAGTTCCAGAGTGAATTTCATAATCAGATCCTTCAGATTGCTCACAGTCAATGACAATCTTTCCCTGTAGAAGTTAACTGATAATTACTCTCTCCTTCATCACTTTTATATATAATTTTTCCTTTGTTGCTTAACTGTCATCATCAAAAATAATTGTTTATAAGCTAAATATGCATTAATAGATCCTGTTTCTTCAAAAAGTCTCCAAAGAAATATTGCGGTCAAACCCAAAAGGACCACATCCTTCCAAGAGTATGATTTTTCTTATAAACTTATGTGCCAACTTATAAAATGATTATATCATAAGACAATAGTCTTTACAAGGACTAAGAGTAAATTCATACAAAAATTTCTGAAAACAAGAGCTAAATATTAACAATTAGCTTCTAAAGCCTTATAAACAATAATTCCAGTAGCTATTGCTGCATTTAAAGAGTCAATTTCACCAATTATTGGGATTTTAACTATATAATCTGAATTTTTAATTATTTCATCTTTTAATCCATTAGCTTCGTTTCCAATAGCAATTATTAGATTATCTGGATATTCAATATCATAATAGTACTTTTCTGTATTAAGCGCTGTGCTTATTAGTTTGAATTCATTTTTATTAGAATTATAAAAAGAAAAGAAATCATCTAAGCTTAAATCTTTAATTATACTAATGTTAAAAATTGCCCCCATAGTAGACCTTAGTACTTTAAGGTTATAAATATCGACACTGCCTTTTAAAATTAATATGCCATCTATACCAGCTGCAACTGCCGTTCTTATAATAGTGCCCATATTGCCAGGATCCTGTACCCTATCAATTAGCAAGAGTCTTTTTGCCCTATCAAAGAGAGATTCTAAGTCATATTTTTTTTCATTAGCAAGAGCTATAACACCCTGAGGACTTGAAGTATCTGCTATCTTTTCTAATAATTTTTCTGAAATCACTGTTATACTTACTTGATCTTTCATATTATTAATTTTGATTTTCAAGTCTTCCCCTTGCTTGCTTTTTAAAAAATCAGGAGTCATGAATACATTATCTATTCTAGCTTGAGCTTTAAGTGCCTCTTCTATAATTCTATATCCTTCTAAAATAAACTTCCCTTCATCTCGTCTTTTTCTGCGATCATAAAGTTTTTTTAAATATTTTATTTTAGAATTCTGTTCACTATTAATTATATCATGCAAGTTTATCATCCCTTTTATAACAGAGGACGGTTCTGCGTTATAATACGCATAACCGTCCTCGGTTCTTTACATATTTATGCATTTAATGCTTCTTTAGCAATAATAACTAACTCTCCAAAGCTGTTTTCATCTCTTACAGCCATATCAGCTAGCATTTTTCTATCAATATCAATGTTAGCTAATTTTAATCCATTTATAAAGCGACTGTATGACAAACCTTCTTTGCGAGCAGCAGCATTTATTCTAGTAATCCATAATCTTCTAAAGTCACGTTTACGCGCTTTACGATCTCTATATGCATAGTGCAAAGACTTCATGACTGCTTGATTTGCAGGTCTAAATAATTTACTTTTTGCACCATAATAACCTTTAGCCATTTTTAAAATCTTTTTTCTTCTTCTACGAGCTTTTACACCTCTTTTAATACGGGGCATAATAAATTCTCCTTTCCTAATATTCAATTTTAAAGTTTACATATATATCATATACATATATAAGCATTAAATATTATATTAAATCTCTATATTTTTTTTCAATTGTCTTATCAATTAGGCCGCCTTTACGTAAGTCTCTTTTTCTTTGTCCAGACTTTTTAGTCATAATGTGTCTACGAAAGGCTTTACTTCTTTTTAGTTTGCCTGTACTGGTCTTTTTTACTCTTTTCTTGATACCTTTATGTGTTTTCATTTTAGGCATTTATATTACCTCCTTCTATTGACTAATCATCCATTTTAGGAGTTAAGAACATAAACATATTACGTCCTTCCATATGTGGCTTGCTCTCCACCTTACCAATATCTTCAGTTCCTTCTATTAATCTTTCTGCAAGATCATATCCGATTTGTTGATGCATCATTTCTCTACCCCTAAATTTAATCCTAACTTTGACCTTGTCTTTGTTATTCAAAAATCTACGAGCCATTTTTAATTTTACATTAAAATCATGATCATCAATTTTAACTCCCATTTGCACTTCTTTTACATTCATTATGTTTTGATTCTTCTTGGCCTTTTTAGCTTGTTTAGCCTGCTCATATTTATACTTACCATAGTCCATAATCTTACAAACAGGCGGTTTAGCCTGAGGAGCTACTTCGACCAAATCTAACCCCTTTTCTTCCGATGTTCTTAAAGCTTCAGAGATAGGAACTACTCCAATCTGTTCTCCTTCTGAAGTTATAAGCCGAACCTCTCTTGCTCTAATTCGATCATTAATCCTTAAATCACTACTGATTTTATATGCACCTCCTAAATTATTTCTCTTCTTAATGAAGAGACCTCTCACCCTTAAACATATTATATAAACAAATTGGCTTCGCCATCTTATTTTATAATAAAAGTCTTGATGGCAGAAATTATCCACATTCTAAGAAACATAATTCCCTAGCCAATAAAAAAACGGGTGATAGAAATCACCCGTTTAAATGTACATCATTAAATACACAGTAATCTAATTACTGTAATTCATAATATTAACCACTGAACCTAATCCAGATGGTGAGAAACGGGTAGTTTCTTCTTTGTTTTTATAACAGAATTAGTATAACATAGAAAATACTTAACTGTCAAGCTTTAATTTAACTTTTCTTCTATCTCCTTTAAAACTTTATTTTTAAATTCCTCAACACTTAATGCACCAATGTCTCCTTCTTTTCTATCTCTTACAGATACTGTGTTATCATCAACTTCATTTTGGCCAACTATCAACATATAAGGGATTTTTTCTAGTTGTGCCTGGCGTATCTTATAACCTAGCTTTTCTTTACTATCATCTATTTCCACTCTTATCCTATCTTTCTCAAACTCTTTTTTCAGCTTGTAGGCATAATCAAGCTGGTCGTCAGATACTGGTATTATCTCTACCTGTACTGGAGCAAGCCAGGTTGGAAAAGCACCTGCATATTTTTCTATCAACATAGCCAAAGTTCTCTCATAACATCCAATTGAAGTCCTATGAATTACATATGGTCTTTTCTTCTCATTATCACTATCAACATAGGTCATATCGAATCTTTCAGGCAAAGCAAAATCTATCTGCACAGTGATAATTGTATCTTCTTTTCCATGAACATTTTTAAATTGAATATCTAATTTCGGACCATAAAAAGCCGCTTCTCCTTCAGCTTCTCTATAGTCTATTTCTAATTTATCAAGTATATTCTTCATTTTTTCTTGAGATTCTTGCCAAGCTTCAGGATTATCTATATATTTACCTTTTTTATTAGGATCCCATTTGGAAAAACGATACCAGATGTCATCCTGTATTCCAATAGTCTCCATCATATAGTTAATTAAATCTACTACGCCCATAAATTCTTCTTCTAGTTGCTCTGGTGTACATATTAGATGTCCTTCAGATATAGTAAATTGTCTAACTCTTATTAAACCGTGCATTTCTCCTGAAGATTCATTTCTAAATAAAGAAGAAGTTTCAGCATACCTTATAGGTAAATCTCGATAGCTGTGTAATTTAGAATTATACATCATAAACTGAAAAGGACACGTCATGGGCCTTAAACCCATTACTTCTGGATCACTTTCTTCATTACCTAAAACAAACATATCTGCTTTATAATGATCCCAATGACCGGAAACTTTATACAAATCACTTTTTGCCATAAAAGGAGTTTTAGTAAGCTGATAACCCCTTCTTTCTTCTTCATCTTCAACAAAACGTTGTAATACTTGAATAACTTTAGCACCTTTTGGTTTTAACAAAGGTAAACCTTGGCCAATTATATCTTCTGTCATAAAAAGATCTAATTCTCTTCCTAATTTATTATGATCACGTTTTTTCGCTTCTTCTCTTCGTTCAAGATCTTCTTTAAGCTGTGATTTCTTAGGGAAAGCAGTAGCATATATTCTCTGTAACATTTTATTGTTCTCATCGCCACGCCAATAAGCACCAGCTATACTTAGTAGTTTATATGCCTTTACCTTTCCTGTTGAGGGCAAATGTGGCCCACGGCATAAATCTGTAAAATCTCCTTGATGATATAAACTTACATTGTCAGTATCCATATCTTCAAGTAAGTCAACTTTATAGATCTCATCATTTTCCTTCATCATTTCAATAGCTTTTTCACGTGAAATAATTTCTCTTTCAATAGATATATCTTCTTTGATGATCTTTTTCATTTCTTTTTCTATTTTCAATAAGTCTTCTTTTGTAAAGTTTTCATCTTTATCAAAATCGTAATAAAAACCATTATCAATTGTTGGTCCAATAGCAACCTTTACTTCATCTCCATAAATTCTTTTTACAGCTTGAGCCATAATATGTGCTGTAGTATGACGGTATATATCTAAACCCTCTTCAGAATCAAGAGTAACAATAGACAGTTCCACATCATCTTCCAGTTCAGTCTTAAGATCTACTAATTTCCCATCAACAGTACCAGCAACAGCAGCTCTCCCTAAGCCTGTACCTATGCTAAAGGCCACCTCTTCAATAGTAATGCCTTGATCATAGCTTTTCTGCGAACCATCAGGTAAAGTAATTTTAATCTCTGACATATCAATCTCCTCCTTATTTAATAAGCCTTTAAAAACTAGAAAAGTATATATAATTTCTTAATTAATTAACTTTAAACTAGTATAGATTAGCTTTATTATTTTATAATGTGAATTTACAGAATTACGAAAACAGATAATTTCATAGGTATTAAAAAAAGACCTTATTACACCTCTTTAGAGGCGAATAAAGTCCGCGGTTCCACTCTAATAAAGCTTTATTTATTACATAAAAAACAGATAAAGCTCACTATTGAATAATAACGGCATTATACCGGATAAAAATACTTGTTAGAAAACTTTCTTTTTATCAGCTCAAAGGTGGTCTTCAGAATAATTATCCTCAGGATGCTTTCAGCCAGTGACATCCCTCTCTATCGAGTGTCATTACTCCTACTCTCCTTATCATAGCTTTTCAATATAAAGAAACTAATAATTAAAAATTATATTGTATATAATTACTGGTATTTATTATAATATTATTTCAAGTATATTGTCAAGACTTTTAAAGAAATTAATAAAAATTATTAAAAATACAATCTTCATTCTTTTTTTTCAGAGCAAAAATTACAACCTGAACAGTTCTTTACTCTTTCTGAAAAAATTTTTTTCACAGTATCTTCTGTTTCCTCATTTTTAAAATGAAGTACAATACTTTCTGGCGCAACATTTATTAATGCACTTATAAGTAAATCTTCATATTCTACCTCTTCTTCAAAAATTTCTGACAAATAGCCTTCCAAATATTCATTGTTTATAACTTTTCCCACACTATCTAAAATCTTAAAAGATCCGTCAGCTTTTTGTATTACATTTACCATGCTAACTCTCGGTTCCTGTAGATCTACAAAATATTTTAGAAGGTCAATAAATTCATTGTATTCTTTTTCTACCATGAATTCATCAACTGAACGCTCTACTGCCAAATTCATTTCATCAATATAATCTTTTAAGCGAAATCTTACAAAGCCTTCTAAATTAATTGCTTGATTTTTATTAAAATACTTAAGAATTTGTCTTATTATTTCTTCTCTACGCAAAATTCTACCAAGGTCCTTGTCAGGTGTTAAAGATTCATCCAAATGATCAACAGTCATTTTTTGAATTATATTTTGCTCATCTAATGAAAGTTGTTGATATTTATGCTTAATGATTCGATTTATGAATTTTTTTTCTAAATTTTCAACAACAATATCAGCCATTATATTAGATAAAAACTCAATAGTATTAAATTTTTTAGTTTGATCAAAATCTATTTTAAAAAGAGTATAATCTTTACTTTCTTCCTCAGCAAAGATAATACCAGTTTTAAATTCTTCTTTTAGTTTATTTTTAATCTCCTCTGGATATTCCAGAGTCGAAATAGTAATACCCATTTATAATCACCCCTTGTGTATACATTATTATATGATTCTTAATTTATTTGTATACAATAATATAAGAGTTATAAATGGAAAAGATGTGAAAGAAATAAAATCAATAAATGAAAATTGCTATTTATTGTAGTGACAATTATTCAAATATACAAAAAACATAATTTATGGCATTAAAAAAAGACCATCCCTGGTCATCTTCTCTTAAGTATTTGGTGTGGGTAAACGGACTTGAACCGCTGGCCTCTACGATGTCAACGTAGCGCTCTAGCCAACTGAGCTATACCCACACATTTGTGTGGTGCCGGGGGTCGGGCTCGAACCGACACGGGTATAATGTACCCACCGGATTTTAAGTCCGATGCGTCTGCCAATTCCGCCACCCCGGCATATTAAATTTACATGGAGGCGGCATCCAGATTTGAACTGGAGAATAAAGGATTTGCAGTCCTCTGCCTTACCACTTGGCTATGCCGCCATGTTTAATAGTTTATTCAAAAGCAAGTTTTTTAGTGACAATTAGTATTATAGCACTATGAGCTTTTGCTGTCAAGAAGAAAATAATAGCTCTTTAAAAATCTCTTTTAATAAGTGTTCAAGTTAAATTTTATCATTTTATTTTAAAATAAAATGATAAACTATCCAATAAAAAAAATTGATACATATTATATCAATTTTACAATTGAAGATATTATTAAAAGTAATGGAGCGGGAAACGAGATTTGAACTCGCGACCCTCACGTTGGCAACGTGATGCTCTACCACTGAGCTATTCCCGCAAAAAAATGGTGGTGAGAGACAGAATCGAACTGTCGACACGAGGATTTTCAGTCCTCTGCTCTACCAACTGAGCTATCTCACCAAAATGGCGAAGGCGATGGGATTTGAACCCACGATCTCCGGCGTGACAGGCCGGCGCGATAAACCACTACGCTACGCCTCCTTAATTTCATTAACTCAATATCAAATCAAAAATCTTTTTAAATTGTAATAAATGGTGGGCGAAACAGGGCTCGAACCTGTGACCCCCTGCTTGTAAGGCAGGTGCTCTCCCAACTGAGCTATTCGCCCTTGCGACAACATGTTTGCGCTGTCAGCATTAATAATTATATACACAAAGACTAATTTAGTCAAAGCCACTTAAAAGCATTCTGATTAGATTAAAAGCTATTATATCAATATTTCTCTCTTATTCTATCTTTTTCTATATTAAGTAATTTAATTAGAAAGACAAAAAGAACTATTAAAGCATTCTATAATACTTTTTTATTGTATAGATCTTTATTACAAATTTTTAGTTTAAATTTCAATTTCATCATTAATATCAATATCATCTTCTTTTACATCATCTTCTTCAATATCATAATCTTCTTCAATATCATAATCTAATTCGATTACATTAAAGAAAAGTTCAAGATCTTCCTTTCTAATTAGATAATCACTTATATCTGTTATTACGCTTAATGGTAAATTAGTTTTTACAGCTCTATATGTGTCAACAATAGTAGTAAACATCTGAGGTACTTCCATTAATGTTCTTTCTTTTAAAATCTCATTCATTAATGCTTGCATAACTACTTGTTGCCTTCTAATTCTATCCATTTCATCTTTACGATAGTCATACCAACGGGCATAATTTAAAGATTCCTGGCCAGATAGATTATTAATACCTGCTTTCAGATCTATATCTAAATCAGGTACCCTTAGTCTATCATCAAGAACTATTTCAATACCATTTAGATTATCTACTAAATTAGTAAAACCTTTATAACTTATTGTAAAGTAATAATTAATTTCTGTATCAACTAATGCATTAATATCACCCATAAAATCATGTAAATCGCTTTCTTTAAAATCTTTTGGAAGATATAAATCATCTAATATGATATTAGTAAATTCAGCCTGACTGTCTTCTGTAATAAGCTGACCTAAGACCATTGCATCTACCACCACTGATTTTTCCTCTTCTTCACTCTCAATATCATCTAAACCAATGATTAGAACATTTAAATCTCTCTCTAAAGAAATTCTAGCCATACCTGGTATAACCTGTGGATAAAAATAATATAAATAGAATCCTGTCACTAATAAAATTAAAGCTAGGGCTGCTGCAATATATATTTTATAAGTTTTGCTCTTTTCCATTAATAATCTTCCCCCTTTTTTAAGGTTAATTTGTAATTATAAATAATTTTTTGATAAATTGTAATACCTTATTTATTTAAATTCTATAAATACCCAAAAAGTCCTTCTTCTTAAATATAATTTTTTGTTGACAGCTAATTATATATGTGTTATATTATATATCGTACTAATTGATGTGCCGAGGTGGCGGAACTGGCAGACGCGCAGCGTTGAGGGCGCTGTGAATGCAAATTCGTGCGGGTTCGAGTCCCGCCCTCGGCACCATTTTTACCAAACAGGGGACGGTTCTGCGTTTGGTTTCAATGAATAAGTTATATCTCATATTAATAAATTTTATTACATAATAAGTTACATTACATAAGAATATTATAATAGATTCTACATCTATAAAAAGAATTTAGGGATAGCTAAGGCTATCCCTTTTGTTATTGCTATTAGATAATTTAAACCCTTTCTAATACTAACGAACTGCATTTTCATTGTTAATATCTACTCATATTCCTTACTATATTCTTTTTCACTCTTCTGCCTGGCAATATCCTCAACACTGGCATATGGTGGTTTGAACCTTGGGTTTTCTTTTGTCTGATTTATACAAATAACTCAAGTATAGCAGGAGTTATATCTGTTAAACTCCTTATCTTTCCTTCTATTTCCTCTTTTTTAGCTCCAATCAGTATTGTTGGTACCATATTTAATGTATGAGTCTTTACTGAAAGATCCTCAATATTTCCATGATCACTGGTAATAATAAGTAAGGTATCACTGAAATCTAATTCTTCTATAACTTGTCCGATAAATTTATCAATATTTTCTATTAATTCAATCGCTTCTTCAAAATTCTGTTTATGTCCTACTCTATCAGTTTGAAAATACTCATAAAGAGTTAGATCATTTTCTCTAACAATCTTAGCTAAATTTTTAGCAGCTTCTTCATGCTTAATTAAGGGTATTCTGGAATCAAGATCATTGATCAATTTATTTGTCATATCCCTATAAACTGCATTTCCAGTTATCAATAAGTCTGTCAAACGAAATTCAAGATCAGCACTTAATACCATATTTGTAGTTACAGAACCTTTTGTATCTCCAGATAAAAAATTTTTAAGATATGGTTGGCTATAAGCATTGGCAAAGGTTACTTTCTTGCCTCTTTCTTTAAGTGATTTAAAAAGATTTCCCTCAAAAATAATCTTCCGCAAACCTGGTCCAGGAAAACCGCTAATATGATGTCCCATTATTTTAGCAGCATTTACTCCAGTAAAAAGAGTTGTCTGACCAGTAGCACTCTGTGGAATACCCTTTACTCCAAGGGTAGCATCAGTAGGAATCATGATAGCAAATTCATTATTTAAAATTCTATCTAAATATATTGTATTAGCAGCTATTATTGGATTTTCTTGAGGGTTATTAGATCCCAAACCTAGACCATCGATAAAAAATAAGAGTACTTTCACTTATATCATCCTTTTTGGTATTATTAGAAAATCACTACATATCAATCATAGCAGTTTTTTTATTATAAATCCAGTTAATCAGTTAGATCAACAAAAAAATATAACATAATCAATTCCATAGCATATAATAATTAAAATAATAAGTATAAGATACATTAGTATAGAGAAATTTTATAAGTTAATAATTATTATAAATATATCAAGAAGGAGGTATTTTTATGGATTTTATTATTTTCTTAATTATGATTTATCTATTAATACAAATATTCTCTCCTCGATTATTTGTTGAATAATTAATTCAAAGGAATTGTTAGGATCTCTTTATATTCACCTTAGAAGTTTAAGCTCTGCTTATCAGCTCCCTGTAGAACGATAATGACGAATACCAAAATGCCAAATCTTTATACAGATTAAAAAAAACAGTAAGCCAAAGGGAGCTGACAACCATGACAATCTATTCATTAGCTTATCTCCCTTATCCAGTATATTAAGGGCAGGTATGTAGTTTATAAAGGCAAGTGGAATTACATATGTAAAGAAATTTCTAAACCAGTTCCTATATATGGATAAAGGATATTGCAAGGTCTCTACTCCTCCATAAGTGACCATATTTAATATCTCCAGACTCTGTATGGACCAAAAAGAAAGTGTGGCTTGAAGAATAAAAAGTCCAGAAAAGATTAACATACCTCCAAAGATAGATAGAATCAAAAGTATTATCTTATAAAATGTCCAGCTGATAGACAGTGTAATTGTTGCCCAGACAAGGATAATAATTCCCTGTATTAATCTACCTATTCTCATTAATTGAAATTCCTGACCTATTATCTGCAAAAATGCTGTTCTTGGTCTCAATAGTATTCTATCAAAATCTCCTGTTCTTACAAGGTTATGAAAAGTGTCAAATCCCCTGGGCCAGGCTTCAGCAAAAGCAAAAGCAGTACTAACCATGCCATAGAATAAAGCTATTTCTGGCAGTGTCCAACCCTGAAGAGAATTAAAACGCTCAAACAAAATCCAGATACCAAGGAAATCTATGATAGTAATAAAAAAATGACCAATTGACATCATAATAAACGAAGCTTTATACTGCATCTGTCCTCTGAGAGAAAGACCAATATAATGAAAATATAAACTCAGACTATTTTTCATCATCAACCTCCCTGAATTACTACTTTTTCAAGACCCTTATTTGCTAAAAACCTTCCAAAAGCAAAAAAGATTACTGTCCAAATAACTTGTAAGAATAACATTGGAACTAGTGACTCCAAGCCCAAATCACCTGTATAAAAACGCATTGGTGTGTCAACTAGACCAGCAAAAGGTAAGAACATAATAACTCTTTGCATCCATTGAGGGAAAAGTGGTAAGGGAACTATCATACCAGAAAAAAACATAACTAAAGCCGGTAATAATCTATCAACACCCTGACCAGAAATAGTCCAGATAGTTGATACATTAATCAAATTTGTAATTGATGCCGAAAGTAATAAAGCAGTAAATGTAAGCATCAGCCATGATAAAAACAACACAGGAGAGGCAGGCAGTGATAGCCGATATATATCTGGTAAGAAAAATCCTGTTATGATAAACAAAGGTACTGCTCTGAGAAGCGTTGGCGCAGCTCTTAAAGCCAGCGCTCTGCTATACCATTGATCATAAATATTTAATGGTCTGCATAGTTCATAGGCAACATTCCCAGAGCGTATCATTTCCTGTAATTCTCTATCCCCACTCCAGGGTAACATGCCTATCATGGCCTGGCTCATCCAGATATATGAAACTGTCTGACTATATGTAAAAGCTTGTGGACTAATAGTAGAGCTGTAGAAAGCCTCAAATACCATTACCCGAACAAAACCAAATAGAAACTGTGTACAAATGCCAGCCAGTGCTGCTGTTCGATATTGTAATAGCAATATAAAGCGAGTCTTCACAATTGAAATATAAGCTTTCATATTTATTTTCATATATTCAGCTCCTTATACAAGTCAGCTATAATAGATTCAATAGGAAGTTCTGAGACATTTAAATCCAGAACTTCTATATTATCAGAAACTTCTGTTATTAGTTCCGACGTACTGACTACTTCAGGATTATATATTATCGATAAAAGTAAGTCATCTCCTCTGCATTCACTAACCCCTGGTATATTCTTAATTTTAATAAATAGTTCTTCACTTATTTTCTTAGCTAATTCAATTTGCAAAAACTTTTTTAAACCTACACTTTTACGCAGATAATCCACTGATCCATCTAACAACACTTGTCCTTTACCTATCACAATTACTCTTTTACAAAGTGTTTCAATATCATCCATATCATGAGTGGTTAATATTATCGTTATGTTCTCTTCTTTGTTTAATGTTTTGATAAGATTTCTTACAGCGAGTTTTGAAACTGCATCTAAACCTATGGTAGGTTCATCTAAAAATAGGATATCCGGGGAATGAAGTAAAGATGCTGCCAATTCACATCTCATTTTCTGTCCTAAGCTAAGCTGCCTAACAGGAATATCAAGTAAATCTCCTATTTGAATTAGCTCGGTCAACCTGGCTTTGTTTTTATAGTATATACTATCTGGTATTGAGTAAATATCCCTTAGCAGTTCAAAAGATTCAATGACAGGCAAATCCCACCATAATTGAGTCCTTTGACCAAAAACAACACCTATGTTTTTCACATGAGCAATTCTTTCTTCCCAAGGAACCCTGCCCATAACTTGACAGTTACCAGAATCAGGAACCAAAATACCACTTAAAATCTTAACAGTTGTGGATTTACCAGCTCCATTAGGGCCAATATATCCAATTAATTCACCTTTGTTAATTGTAAAAGAAACATCGTTTAAGGCTGGTATGTAAGAATAATCTCTTTTAAGTACTCCCTTTAGAGAGTTAAAAAATCCAGCTTTTCTTTTGCTAATTTTAAAACTCTTAGAAAGGTTTTCTACTATTATTTGTCCCATAAAAACTCCCCTTTTTTAAAAAAGACGTATTTTTTATATTATCAAAAATTTGCCATTTTGTAAAGGGGTATTTCAAAAAATTTAGAATCTTTTTTGTTTTCTCTATACAAAAAAGGCAGAGATAACATTAATACTATCTCTGCCTTTAAGCAAGTTTTTCTTAACCTTAATTAATTATGAAAAAGACTTATTTAAATAAATCTACTGCAAATACTTATATTATTTTAAAAATCTACATCTACTGTATATTTATCTGATGGTGGTATAGGCGAAATGCTAACATACAAAGATAATGTTTTATCACCAGTATTATCAACAGACATTTCCTCTGGTCCATCTAATTGTACTAAATCATTTTCCACAACTGATACTGTTTTACCATCTACTACAACATTACCTTTGCCGCTAAGTACCTGTAGTAATACTGTAGAATCAAAATGAGTATGTTTAGGCAAGGATTCTTCACTTGCTATATTCAAGACGAAGGCAAGAACATTATCATCAGTATAAACTATTCTTTTAGCTATTTTCTGACCTGGGTCTAGAAGATATTTTTCTAATGAATACTTTTTCATCAATACCACTCCTCATAATAAATTTTTATTTATAGTTATTTTAATTGTTTAATTAGCAATTCCGAATCTTTTTCTAAGTTATTTTTTGTCTTACAAATTTACTGTAACATATATAGATTTATTTTATTGTAATTAGTTTAACTATTAGCTAAGATTTTAATACTTCTTTTTTTAAAAGCATCAAAGATAAATAAACCTCCTGGTTTCAATGCCTTATATATTTTTGCCAAAAGGGTATCTCTCTCTTGATTTGTAAGTGCTCCTAAGTCACAATATATCAGCATAATTACATCAAAGTCAGAATCATAATCTATTTTTAAATAGTTTTGATAAATATAATCAATCTTTAAACCATTCTCTTTTGCATGTCTGCTGGCATAATCAATAGAACGACGAGAATAATCAATTCCAGTAAGATGATAGCCTAATTCAGCCAAGGGAGATGCATATAAACCAGGACCACAACCTAAATCAAGTATTTTTGAATCTTTCTTTTCAAAAACATTTTCATCTAACCATTTTACTGTCTTCTCAATAGTAGAATGTTTCCTACTGGCTGCTTCCCAGTCAGGATTTAGATGGGCTTCTAACAATTTTTCCGAAATATAAGGATCCTTCCAAAAAATCTCTTCTGATCTTTCAAATAACTCAGGTTTTTTTAATAAACTTAAAATTTTCTTGAAGTTCATATAGATCTCTCCTCTTTATAGTTATTATAAAAAACAAGCTTTTCTATTGACTTCTTCTTCACAGGATTCTTTTTTCTCGCTGGATAGCCAAAAGCAATCTCTGAAGCTAAAATATTGTTGGGCAAACCCAATACTTTTGAAACCTGGTCTACTTTAAAATATGATACCCATGTAGAAAAAACACCATGTTCTAAAGCAGCTAAAACCATATGAGAACATTGCCTGATAACTTCCAACAAAAAAAGCCCTGGAGAGATACTCCTGGACTTTTGTAATCAAATAGGCTATAAATATTAATCATGAGTATCTCTCAAAATCTGTAATTGGATATAAGAAACATGACTGTACAAAAAAAGCCTTTGCCCAATTATTAAATTAGATTCTAAGATATACCCTTTCCGAGTGCGCTCTAGCATGTAAATAAAGCGTACCGGATACATCACACCTTTCATTTTTGTTACTATTTTACATTTATTGTAACACTTAATTTTAAAATAATCTATAGTAAAATAATCTAAATCTTTGCTTTATATTAAATCTTCATGTAAAATATAGATTAATAAATCAGGAGGTGTTAAGCTTGTCAAATTTTGATAATAAATTAAAATCTTTTAAGAACTTTGTAAGTAAAATAGAACACTACAACAGTGCTTTATCGCTGTTAAACTGGGATCTGATGACTGATATTCCAGAGAAGGGAATTGCCGCTAGATCTTCTTTAATAGGTCTACTTAGCAGTGAATCCTTTCAAATGAGTACTTCCAGTGAAATGGAAGAATATATTAAATATTTTTCTGAAGAAGAAAACGAAAAACAACTAGATGAAATTATGAAAGCTGTACTAAAAGAATCAAAAAAGAATTTTAAGAGATACAAGAAAATACCAACAGACAAATACAGAGAATATGTAGAATTGACCTCAAATGCTCAATCAATCTGGGAAAAAGCCAAACATCAAAATGACTTTGAACTTTTCCAACCATATCTGGAAAAAATAATAGATTACAATCTTCAGTTTATAGAATACTGGGGTTATGAAGGCAATAAATACAATGCTCTACTTAATTATTATGAACCAGGTATGACAGTTGAAAAGCTTGATCCAATTTTTAAGGAACTAAAAAATTCTATTATTCCTTTATTATCGGACATCCAAGCTAGTAATCTTAATCCAGAAAATCCACTTTTAAATAAAGATTTTAGTAAAGAGAAACAGGAAGAATTTTGTATCTATCTACTGGAAGAAATGGGTTTTAATTTAAAAGCAGGAATGCTGGCTGAAAGCGAACATCCCTTTACAATCAATCTAAATCCTGATGATGTACGCTTGACCACTCATTATTACCCTGATAATCCCTTAAGTGCAATTTTTAGCTCTTTACATGAAGGTGGCCATGGTTTATATGAACAAAATATTAAGAAAGAATTGATGGGAACTACTCTATGTACAGGGACCTCTATGGGGATTCATGAGTCTCAATCATTATTCTGGGAAAAAATGATTGGTAGAAGCCAAAGTTTTTGGAAACATTATTTTAGCAAACTACAGAATTACTTCCCTGAAAAAACAAAAGATATCAGTCTGGAGGATTTTTATCAGATAATTAATCGGGTAGAGGCTTCTTTCATCAGGGTCGAAGCAGATGAACTTACATACAATCTACATATCATGATTAGATATGAACTGGAGAAAGGCCTGATTAATCAAGAAATAAAAGTCTCTGATCTACCTGAAATCTGGAAGCAAAAATTGAAAGATTATCTTGGAATTATACCAAAAACAGATACTGAGGGTGTATTACAGGATGTACATTGGTCTGCCGGTCTATTTGGCTATTTTCCTTCTTACTCTCTGGGATATATCTATACAGCTCAAATATATAATACCGCCCGGAAAGAAATAGAAAATTTTGATAAGCTAATTGAGGAAGGCAATTTAATTCCCATTAAGGATTGGTTAGCTGATAAAATACATCAACATGGTATGTTATTAGAACCAAAGGAAATAATCCTTCAGGTCACAGGAGAAAAAAGCAATCCAAAATATTTAATTAAGTATCTTGAGAAGAAATATAGAAATGTTTATAACTTAAGGAAGTAAAGAAAGAGGCAAAATCATACCCTACAATAGGTTCTTCAAGAGATGGTTGCTATTTTGCTTCTTTAGGCCATAATATCATTAATCTTCAACCTGCTTTGACTCCCGTTTAAAAAATAGTAAGATTATTATTTGAATTAACTCTCAAGGTTAATAAATTAGGGGAATTCAATCAGGCAATGGTAACTAAAGGTGGGATTGACCTTAAAGAAATTAATCCTAAAACAATGGAGTCCAAAATAGTAAATAACTTATTTGCTGTAGGTGAGGTTCTTGATATAGATGGTGATACTGGAGGCTATAATCTTCAGTCAGCATTTCCAACAGCTTTTCTGGCTGGTAAAACTATCAGAGAAAATTTATATAATTTGGTCTTTTGCAAATCACTAAAACACATTATTTTCAGGATGACGAAAAGCGATTTAACAATGTTTAAATTATTAAATCGCTTTTTTTGATTACTTCTAGTTAATGATGCTATATTCTTTTATTTTTATTTACTTTGAATATCCCAAAACAGCATTACCCAAAGCACTCAGAACAAAATTCCTTTCTCTCATGAAAATCTAAAAAATCTATTAAAATAATTGAGTTAAAGAAAGATATATCTGTTCCTCCTCTTTCAGCTGTCCATAAACTCCTGTTCCACTTCCACCAATTATATAAGCACCTGTTTTCAACTCCAGACCATCAGCCAAATCTTGAGTAAATTCAGGGTTAATAAGATAACCACCTTCCTCTAAATTAAAAGCAATAGTTACGCTAGATCTCTGTAAAAATCAAAAGCATAATTAAAATTAAGTAAAGCTGTACTAATATCCTCATTTTTTCCTGTAATTCCCTGAATGTCAGCCGTCAGGCTTAGTTCAGGTGTCAAATTTTATTCTAAAGTGCTGGCATATCTAAATTCTTCATCTGGAAAAAACTTGCCTTCTTCGGGAACTACATATGCCAGATCTCCACGAAAGATAACATTACTAACTTCGCTTACCAGTTCAACACCCAAAATATCTTTTTGATAATGGTAAAAATTATTATCTTCGAGAGAAGCAACTGCTACAGGTAGACCAGAAAAACTACCTCAGCAGCAAATAGTAGATTTTCCTCAAGTCTTCTCCATATGTAAAGATATTCATTAATTCCAAACTCTTTGTAGACAAAAAGAAAGTGTAGCTAGGAATAAAATGTCCAATTAATTGATAAAGTAATTGTAGCCCAGATAAGAATAACTATGCCCTGAAAAACTCTCATTAGAAAAATCCTGTCCTATAACTGTAGAAATGCGGTTGGGTCTAAGTAAAACTTGATCCCAGCTAATTCAGCTTTGTATTCAATAAACTGTCTATTCTTCGACTTGTTGTGTATCTCAATCTACAAATATTTCTTCAATTTTATAGCATTATAAAACAGAGATAGCTTTAAACTATCTCTGTTTTATAATTATATTAACTGAACTTTTAGACTTAAATTCTAGTGTCAATATCTTATTTATCCTTTTCCCATTGTAGATATGGATAGCCATCATCTATTGTCCAAATATCAGCGAAATCCCATTCATTATAAGTTGTTATGTCTTGTAATGCTAAAGTATTTAGGCCCTTTCCGAGAGCAGACGTTTTTTTACCCGAAGTTTCTACATCCCAATATATAGAAGTATATTCAATAGAAACTTCTTCAGGAATAGCCCCAACCAAACCACCAATTTCTGTATTCCCTTTAACTTCACCTGTAGAATAGTTATAATTAAGTTCCGAACTACCCAAAACAAATCCAACTAAGCCTCCTACCTTATTATCTCCCGTAACAGAACAAGTAGTATATGAATTAGCGATAGATCCATACCCATTCTGACCAACTAGACCGCCTATCATACTTTCACCCTCTACATGACCATCTGCAAAAGATTCGCTTATTATAAGAGAATTCAAACCTGCTAATCCACCTACTGAAATAGTACCTTTAATTTTATCAAATTTAGCATATGAATCTTTTATAAATCCATCATTATTACCAACTAATCCACCTATATTACTATTTTCACCATTGACTTCAACTTCCGCATAAGAATTTTCTATTCCACCATAATTTTTACCAACTAAGCCTCCTATACTATTAACTCCAGAAACATTACCTTTAGCAAAAGATTCCTTAATCAATATAGTGTTTAATCCTACTAAACCACCAACCATTTCTTTGCCAATAACATCAGCAATAGCATAAGAGTTATAGATATCTGCACCTATATCAATTACACCAACTAATCCTCCAACTATATTATTTCCAAAAACCTCTCCATTAAAATACGATCTATTTATTTCTCCAGAATAGGTATTAACACCAACTAATCCTCCAACACTTGAATTACCAGTAATATTTCCTTTAACAAATGAGTTGTTTATTTTTCCACCATTATTGTAACCTACTAATCCTCCTACATTATCATTACCTATAATTTCAAGATTAACTAATCCAAGATTCTTGATTTCCCCTCTGTTTACAGTAAATAATCCCAGGTTATTCCTATCAGCTTGATTAATGTATAAATTACTCAACTCATTTCCTTGTCCATCAAAAACACCATTAAAGCCTTTAATAGGTTCAAATTCAACAAATTCTTTCAAATCTATATCATTCATCAGTTGATAATAGGCATCACTAGGATACTTATCACTAGCTATTAAACTTAAATTCTCAGGAATATATATTTGATAAGGACTAACTTCAGTTCCTTCACCTATTAAACCTATCTCATATTTAGCAAGTATTTTAATTTCCTCATCTATTTCTACACCATCCTTTATTAGTATAACTATTTTATTATCTGACTCTTCTATTATTTCTATTTGTTCTGATTTGATATCCCAGCCAGAAAATACATAGCCAGGATTAGCCTGAGCCTCTAATGATATTGTATCATCAGTAAAATTTTCATCTTTTTCTTGATATATGTCTATATAACCTGCACCTTCAGGTTCAATTCTGGTCTTTAGATTGCTTTTTTCAATAAAATATGCGTACACCTTAGTATCACTATTAATTACGAGATATTTATATGGATTTTCAGTTATATCATCTCCTCCAAAATTCCAATGAGAAAAGCTCCAATTCTCATCTGCTACAGCTTCTAATTTTACTTTTTCTTTAGGACCATAAATATTTTTATCTGGATCTAATTCTACATTTCCTTCTCCTACAATCTCAACTGTTAAATTATTAAAAAATTGGTCTGACTCACAAGCTATTAATACGAAAATTGATATTAAAATAAGTAATAATAATAATTTTTTAAGCATTTTTCTCTCCCCTTAATTTTAAATACTTATTACAGCTAACTACACATTTAATATTCTATTATCTACATTACATACCTATAAGATATTTTCAAAAAATATCTTAAATTATTATTCCTAAGTTACATAATAAAAGTAACTTAGGAATAATTTGTGTTATATTCTATTTAGATGATTAGAGATAGTTAAGCATCCTTCAAATATTTATTCAAATCTTAAGTTATCCATGTACATTCTACCTGAAAAATCACTTCCAATATCCTGGAAAACAAGTAAAATTTTAAGAAGATCTGTATTTTCTTCAATCACAAAGTTTTCTCTGTCAACATCATTGATATCAATTTTAACTTCATAATGATATAATCCATCTGGGGTTACTGTCACTAAATCCAGCTTGCTTAAATCTATAGTGAAAGTGTCTATAACTTGAGTCCAAGTACCATTAGGGTAAAATACTAAGTTAATATTTATAAAACCTGTACTTGCCCTATCAGGCTCAAGATAAAAATCAAAAGCAAAATGATTATTCTGACCTGGAATTATAGTGCCTGGTCTTCTTGCCGATTCTATCCTAGGTGCAGATGCCCATCCATCGTCAGGTTTGTCATCAGGATAAGTAACTTCCCATGATAAAGCATTTGAACCATTAGCTTCTTTTATACTAACACCACCATGCCACCACCAAATACTAAGTGCTTCTTCTTCATCTTCAAAGTCATGGATAATCTCAAAATCTTCTTCAGAATTATGTTTTTCAAATCTTACATTATCCATGTACATTCTACCTGAAAAATCACTTTCACCATCTTCAAAAATAAGAGCAATACTCCAAAGATCAATATCACCCTGGATTTCGAAATCATCTTCATTTGCATCAAAATCTGTTAATGAAATCTTAACTTCATAATGATATAAACCATCAACTACTGGTGCTGAATCTAATCTTGTTAAATCAATTTCAAAATAATCTTCAGCCTGTGCCCAGTAACCGGCTTGAGGTGGGCCAAATGCTAAATGAACTTTTATCGATCCTTCATTAGCCCGTTCTGGTTCAAGGTAAAAATCAAAAACAAAAGAGTCATTATCAGCTAATAATAAATTTCGCATACTAAAATCAAATCGCGATGCTGATGTCCAGTTATCATCTTCATCTTTTTCTTTCGGATATTCAACTTCCCATGATAAAGCATTTGATTCACCAATATCTTCAATTGTCAAAGAACCTTGCACACCTGACCCAGAATCCCAATCCCATCCCTGACGAGTCCCATCTTCAAAGTCAGAAGGGAATATAGAAATACCTAATGGTGCGTGTTCGATAGGTTCTTCAATTTCATCTTCATTATCTTTAGATTCATGATTTTCAAATCTTAAATTATCCATATACATTCTACCTGAAAAATCACTCTCAATATCCTGGTAGATAAGTAAAATTTTAAGAAGATCGGTATCTTCTTTAATCACAAAGTTTTCTCTGTCAACATCAGTTATATCAATCTTAACTTCATAATGATATAATCCATCAGGTGTTACTGTCACTAAATCCAATTTACTCAAATCTATAGTGAATGTGTCTATAACTTGAGTCCAAGTACCATTAGGGTAAAATACTAAGTTAATATTTATAAAACCTGTACTTGCCCTATCAGGCTCAAGATAAAAATCAAAAGCAAAATGATTATTCTGACCTGGAATTATAGTGCCTGGTCTTCTTGCCGATTCTATCCTAGGTGCAGATGCCCATCCATCGTCAGGTTTGTCATCAGGATAAGTAACTTCCCATGATAAAGCATTTGAACCATTAGCTTCTTTTATACTAACACCACCATGCCACCACCAAATGCTAAGTGCTTCTTCTTCATCTTCAAAGTCATGGATAATCTCAAAATCTTCTTCATCTTCATCATCTTCGAAAGACTCAAATCTTACATTATCCATATACATGCGACCAGCAAAGTCACTTTCAACATCCGCAAAAATTAATATCATATTGCGAAGTTGTTCATTATCGTCTACACTAATATTATTTATATCAATTTCAACTTCATAATGATATAAGCCATCACTTGTTACATTAGAAGGGTCTATTGAATCCAATTCAATCACAAAAGAATCTAAGGATTGTGCCCAATATCCTGAAGTAGGAGGTTGAAATACTAGATGAATTTCAATGGAACCCTCATTAGCACGTACAGGATCAATATAATAATCAAAAGCAAGATAATCATTATTCCCTCTCACTAAATTATCAAAATACAATTCTAACCAAGCTGCAGATGCCCAACCATCACTTGGTTTTACTTCAGGATAAGCAAGCTCCCATGATAAAGCATTTGAAGCATTAGCTTCTTCTATAGTCAAAGAACCTATAACTCCTGAATTACTATTCCATCTCCAACCCTGGCGAGTTCCATTTTCAAAATCAGATGGTAAAGTTGAAACACCTAGATCATCATGATCAATTGGTATATCTATTTCTTCACGCTCTATAGGGATATAATAATCTCCTTTAATACGTGTTCGAACATATTCTCCAGAAACACTTAACTCTTCCATTTCCCACACCTGATCTGCTCCTGGATCAAGATCAGTTGCATCTGATATCCCCATTACAAATGGAGTAAATGCTCCTGAAGTCTCATTTTTATTAGTTAAAGACCAATTAACCCAACTTATATTATTTGCATTTAGGAATTTAATCCACTCACCTGCTTCTTCTAAATATGGACCACCATCTCCAGTAGCTTCACTCGTACCCCATTCAGACACAAATAGGGCAAGACCATTTTGCATAGCATAAATAACATTATTCATTACATAAGCTTCTGGTTCAGCAGCATGTGTACCAGAATAAAAATGGAATGAATATATAGTATTCTTATCATCTATAGGATCATCTGCTGCTAAATCAGGTCTCTGACACCAGTTAGGATTACCTACAATTATAAGATTTTCATTTCCATTATCTCTAAGCATTTCAATAAGTTCTTCTGAATATTCTTTAACGACTTGCCAACCTTCTGCATTATTAGGAATGCCATTTCCACCATTAGTGTTATTACTTGGCTCATTAGCTAATTCATATATAATATTTGGATGATTTGGATATCTTGAAGATATATCCTCAAAGAAATCCATTGCACCACTATAAATAGGGTCAGTTGGATCTCCAGGTGCATGTACATGCCAATCAACAATTACATACATATCATGAGCTATAGCCAGTTCAATACCTTCAATAACCCTATCTTTAACTTCTGGATTATAGGCATAACCATTTTCACCAACATACATAGCAAGACGAATTACATTAGACTCCCAATCATTTGCAAGTGCAGCAAATGCATTATCATTTATTATTTCTGGAAACCATTGCAAACCATGAGTACTCATACCACGTAACTGAATCGGATCTCCATATTGATCGGCCAGAGTCATGATTCCATTATGTTCAAGTATTTGCAAAGCTCCTGCCTCAGAAGGTCTTCTAACATTATCATTAAAATATAAATAAGAGTCAGAAGGGTTAGTTATAACACCACTTTCAGAAAAAACGGCAACTATATCCATCTCGGCTGTCACAGTTATAGTTTTCTTTGTCTCAGTACCTGTTAAGCTACCCTTCCATTCGATAAAATGTTCACCTTCTGACGGAATAGCTTCTAGTGTGAGTTCTCCATTTTTCTCAACAAATTGAGATGAATTATAAAAAGGTTCTACAGTACCATTTCCAATTACATCAATGTTAACCGTATAGTAACTACCACTAATTGAATCAAAAATAGAAGAACATCCAGCAATAAAGATCATCATCGCCAAAAATAATATAATGGTGATTCTCTTAAACAACATATACTTAATCAACTCCTTAAAATTATTTATATATAAAATCAGTTATTCAAAAATATTTAAAAACTTATGAATAAACTGATATAATTATCTCTTATAACTATAAAAATAAAAAACTTAAATATCTACGCTATGATTATTATTCCTTCTCTACATAATTATGGTATAAAGTTTTAATTCTACATGATAAAGCAAAGTCCTGCTAATATTTACAATTAATTGAACAAAAAAAGAGAGCAGCGAGTTACTTTATACTCCTGCCCTCTTTTTACTTTTACAAGCTATACTTATTTTTTGCAATTATAAAAAAAGTTAGTTAAAAATAACCCTAGAACAGAATTGTGCTATACCTTTCCTTCCCTCATAATATTACTTAGTTGCTCATAATTCAAATTTGTTATAACACCTTTTTTATCCCAGTGATTTTTACATCCACAATAATCCAACAAAACACATAGTGCTGGCATTCCCATTTCTTTTGCTTTCCAACCACCAGAAAGCAAATTTAGCAAACAAGCTACTCCTATAATAGATACATCTTCACCTAATACATCTTTTTGCACTTTTTTTTAAGTCAGCAAAGAACTTATCTTAATTAATAAGCTATTATAATTATTAATTTTTTCTATATATATTTCACATAATACTCCTGTAAGAAGTATTTCTAAGATGGCTTCTCTTTTATCTATTTCTAAATCTAGTTCTTTTCTATTCAAAAATGATAGATAATCTTCAAGAATATCATTATAAGATTTTTCATGTTTGTCTAA
This sequence comes from Halanaerobiaceae bacterium ANBcell28, assembly GCA_037623315.1. Classification (GTDB taxonomy): domain Bacteria; phylum Bacillota; class Halanaerobiia; order Halanaerobiales; family DTU029; genus JBBJJH01. The sequence goes on along the minus strand of JBBJJH010000004.1, from coordinate 5,071 downwards.
AACAAGGTTTGTAAAATCAATGATTTCATGATAATATATATTAGAATTTTTTAAGTTCTTATCTAAAAGTGAATATGTATTTATTTTTGAGGTCATTTTACTTTCTCCTTAGCACATTTATTTCTCTTACATATTATAACACATTCTAATAAACTGTGAATATTTAATTAAAATATAATTATTAGAAATTTATCAAAAGTCTCAATAAAACTCCATCTTAAATCTCTGATTTAATTGGAGAGATTCACATACTAAGAAATGAGGGAATTTTATGATAGTAGTAGATACCATAGTAATTGGAGCAGGGCCTGCTGGATTATTTACAGCTATCCAGGCCAGCTCAAAAAATCAGAAAATTATAGTCCTGGAAAAGAACCCTACAGCAGGCAAAAAACTATTAATTACTGGTGCGGGTCAATGCAATCTTACTCAGGAAGGTAAGATCAAGGAATTTCTAGATCATTATGGTGATAATTATAGATTTCTAAGACAGGCATTATATAAATTTTCTAATGAGAATTTATTATTATTTTTTAAAGAACGAGGAATTGATTTTGTAAGCACAGAAAAAGGTAAGATATTCCCTTCTTCATATAAAGCCAAAGATATTTTAAATGTTCTATTAAATGAATGTAAAAAGAAAGGAATAGAAATAAAACTAAGTGAAAGTGTAAAGGAAGTTAAAGTAAGTGAAAAAAAGAAAAATGAAGATCATAGATTCTATATTAAAAGCAGTAAAGAAGAATACAAATCCAAATATCTGGTCATTGCTACAGGCGGAAAATCTTATCCTACAACAGGATCCTCAGGGGATGGCTACTCTTTTGCTAAGTCTTTAGGACATAAAATCATTGAGCCTCAGCCAGCTTTAGCTCCCCTTTATATCAAGGACTATTCTTTTACTGACCTTTCTGGTATTTCTCTAAGTAATAGTAATATATCTCTTTGGCGTGATAAGAGCTTAATAAAAAGATGGACTGGAGATATATTATTTACACATAAAGGAATCTCAGGACCTGGGATACTTAACTATTCTCGTTACATCCTGGCTAATGATATAATAAAAATCAAGTTAATAAATTCCGAAAATAAATCTAATTTAGATCAAAAAATCCTCAAAATGATAAACAGTAATGGAAAGGTATTATTTAAAAACCTAATAAAAGACCTTCCTCTTCCCCAGAGACTTTTAGAAAAATTATTAGAATTAGCAAATATATCAGATGATACTAAAGCTTCGCAGTTAAGTAAAGAACAACGAAAAAAGTTAATAAACTTATTATTTGAACTAACTCTAGAAGTTAAAAAATTAGGGGAATACAATCAAGCTATGGTTACCAAAGGAGGAGTCAATCTTAAAGAACTCAATCCTAAGACTATGGAATCCAGAATTGTAAATAACTTATTTGCTGTAGGCGAGGTTCTGGATATAGATGGTGATACTGGTGGTTATAATCTCCAGGCAGCATTTTCTACAGGATATCTGGCTGGCAAGTCTATAAGAGAAAAATAAAAAACATTAACCTAATCCTTACCCTCGCCTACGAAAAATGCTTTAAAAGAATTAATCGGAGACTGTTCAGCAATGTAAAGGCTACTATCTGTTCCCAAAACAGCTAGAAAAACGTCTTTAATCTCTAAGTCTCTGCTTGATAACTCTTGATTTAGCCAATTACGATCAATTCCAAGATCCTTAATGTTTTCTTTAATCAATACTCCATCCATGATCAAAGCTACTGCCAAACCTTCATAATTTGTTTTCACTTCCAAGTCTTGAGGTTGAAGAGCCCTATTCTGGGCTTTTGGAATCACAGAAAGCTGACCATTAGCTTCCATAATAGCATATTCAATATCATTTATGCGAGGATATCCCTGATTTCTTAAACCTGCAAGTAATTGATTTAAATTTATTTGATTCTTTATCATATTTGCTTTAACAATCTGACCATTACGAATAATAATATCTGGCTGACCACCAATGATCCCCTTTAAAGTATTATTCAAACTAGCAATACTTATTATTGTATGTAAAATAGCTAGTACTAATAATGCTACCATTCCGTTAAAAATAGGAACATCCCTATTTATCATCAATGCTGCAGAAGCAGAACCAATTATCATCATAACTACAAAATCATAGGGTTTCTGCTGGAAGGTTAAACTCTTCCCCATCATACGCAATAGTAAAATTGACCAAAAATAATATATTATTGCTCTTGTTACTACCTCCAATAACCATCACCCCCTCATAGAATACTACCTAATTATTATTAGATTTAAAATATAAATTATTCAGTATGTTAATATAATTTGGGTTAAATAAGATTAATTAGAAAATATTTCATATTTATAAAGGAAATTGCCCATGAATATAGAACTATGTAATTGAATAAATTTTACTTAGTATGAAATTTTTAGAAAGTTATTTATTAAATTTTTCACAAAAAATAGCTTAGTATAATATTATTAAGTAAAAAGAAGGGGGCTTATAAAAATGTCTACAAGTTATCAAAGCTTAGAGAATTTAGCCAAACTTAAAGAAGATGGTGTTATCACTGAGGAAGAATTTAATCAGAGAAAAAAAGATATATTAAATGCACCAGTATCTCCAAATGAACTCAGAACAGGAAGTCCAGCTTTCGGAATTGCAGGTTTTATTATGGCAATAGTTAGCTTGATTCTTCCAATTGCAATCTTAGATTTAATTATAGGAATAGTTGCACTTATATTATCAATCTCCGGAATGGTGGGCAATAAACCATCAAAAGGATTAGCAATAGCTGGTCTTGTAATATCAATTATAGCAATTATGGGAAATACATATCTAATTATCTACGAACCAGAAGTATATAGTCAATTATTATTGAATCAATTATTTTCTTAGACACTCATTAAATCCCTTTAATCTAATTTAAGGCGGGGGTGCCCCCGCCTTAAACAATTTAATTTTTAAATTGTTTTAAAAGTATATCTCTTTCTTGATTAATTGTCTCTTTATCTATCCTTTCAAATAAGATTTCTACATTAGTCAACTTTTTACAGTGATTTACTTCTTTAAACTGCCATGAACTTATGTCAATATCAAATATATTTGCTAATATTTCTGAGGAAAAAGGCAAAAAAGGATGTAAGATAATTGATAGATTAACTATTGATTGCACACATGAATAAATTGTATTTTTACATTTTGCTATATCCTCTTTTCTAGTAATCCAAGGTCTTTCCTCATCATAGTATTTATTCATCTTTCTAATAAAATCAAAAATCTCTTCAAGAGCAAACTTAATATTTCCTTTCTCTATTTTTCCAGCACTTGATTTATATAATTCAATTAAATTCTCTTTTATATTTTGATCTATCTTAGCTCCTGGTATTTCAGATTGAAAATATTTCTCTACAAAAACCAGTGTCCTGTTTACAAAATTACCATAGGCTGCAAGTAATTCTCCATTGTAACTATTAATAAATTCTTCCCATGAGAAATTGCTATCTCTTTTTTCAGGAGCATTGATTGTCAAATAATATCTAATAGAATCAGGGTGATATCTTTCTAAAATATCTGATGCCCAAACAGCCCAGTTCTTACTGGTAGATAATTTTTTGCCTTCAATATTCAAATACTCACTTGATATTATATGATCTGGCAAATGCAAATCTCCTAAACCTTTTAGCAAAGCAGGTAATATTATAGTATGAAAAGGAATATTATCTTTCCCATGAACATAATATGCCTTTACATCTTCTTGCCAGAATTTCTGCCAATCTTTTTTTTGCTCTTTAGACCATTGTTTACTAGCAGTATAATAACCTAAGACTGCTTCAATCCAAACATATATCTTTTTTTCTTGATATCCTTCTATGGGAACATTAATTCCCCAATCTAAATCTCTTGTAACTGCCCTATCAATAAGGCCTTCTTTTAGATACCTTTCTGTCAATTTAAGGGCATTATCCCTCCACCCAGAAGAAGTCTCTAAATATTCACTTAAGTTCTCCTGAAATTTAGATAACGCAAAATAGAAATGCTCTGTTTTTTTACGAAGTGGCTCATGACCACATATCTTACACTTCTTTTCCTTTAATTCCAGTGCATCAATTAAGGCTGAACAGGAATCACATTGATCACCTCTGGCTATATCTCCACAATAAGGACAGATGCCTTCCAGATATCTATCAGGAAGAAACTGCTCACATTTCTCACAAAAAATCTGTTCAACTTCTTTTTTAAAAACATACCCCTTTTCTAAAAGTTCTAAAAAGATTTTCTGTACAAGCTGATGATGAAACTCATTGTCTGTTCGGGTATATAAATCATAGCTAAAACCAAGTCTTTTAAAGCATTCAACAAACTCTTGATGGTAGCGGTCACTTATAGATGAAGGACTTAAACCTTCTTCCTTAGCTCTTAAGGTAATAGGAGTTCCATGACAATCACTACCGGAAAGATACAAAACATCCTCTCCTTTTAATCTATAGTACCTGGCTAAAATATCTCCAGGTAACAAACTTGCAATATGACCTAAATGCAATGAACCATTTGCGGAAGGCCAGGCACCACCAATAAATATACTCATTATAATAACCCCTTTCAATTTTGATTGTGGAATATCAAAGGATGATTTTCACTTTAATCTTCCATTAAAAAATTTTTTCTTAAATTTTCAAGGCATTAAAAAACTCTCACCCCCTAGTAAATTACTAGAGGACGAGAGTATATACTCGTGGTACCACCTCAGTTTGTTAATGCCTCACAGCATCAACCTCTTCAAGTACGGCATAAAATGATATGCTTATACTCTAGCACGATAACGGGTGCACTAACGGTGTATTCTACTACCATAAAGGATTGGATACACAGCTCAAAGACCATATTCAAGTGACTTCAATTTACCCAATCTCAGCATCAAGGGTTCTCTGTAAACCATTCATCACTTTACTCTATCTTTTCATAGCTTTTATTTATTTCAAAATATTATATTATAATGGCTTATAATTGTCAAGGATTTCTTTAAAAACACAGCTATAAAGAGTAAATTTTATTTACAAAAGTTTCAACAGCAAAAATCTATAG